>ONRC01000041.1 GCA_900320085.1 uncultured Eubacteriales bacterium | reverse complement strand
ACCCTTGAACCTTCCCCCGGCGACCACCGTGAACAGCGCCAGCAAAAAGCCCGCGCCCATACCGATGGCAGAGGCCAGCGCCGCGCCTTGCACCTCCATCCGGGGAAAGCCCAGATGTCCGCCAATGAGGCAATAGTTGAAAAAAACGTTGATCAGGTTACTTGCCACATTCACCCACATGGTGATGCGGGTTTTGCCGATGCCCCGCTGAGCGGCACAGATGCACATGGCCAAGGCGTTCATAGGCAGGGCGTAGGTCATGATGCGGAAATAATCCACCGCATCGGTGAACACCTTTTCGGTCTCGGCGGTGTCGCCCCCAGCCAGACGCAGCAGCGGCTTGGCAAAGACAACCGCTGCCAGCATCAAAACAATGGACAGACCAAACGCCAGCATCAGGGCATTGCGCAGGGTAGCGTTGGCATCCTCCTGCCTCTCTTCCCCTTTGCGCCTTGCCACAATGGCGGTGACGCCCACATTCAAAGCGAAGAAAAGGCAAAGAATCAGCATCCTGGGCTGGGTTGGTAGCCCCACGGAGGACAGCGCTTCGGCCCCCAATTCGTTCCCTACCATCATGGTGTCCACGGAGCCGATCAGGCTCATCAGCACCATTTCCACGATGGACGGAAGCGCGATCCTCATCACATCGCGGTACGCCGTTTTTCCGTCCGGCAAATCGCCCAGGCGATGCTCCTGCTTCACCAGGTATTCAGGCGCCAGCAGGCGTTTCAGCGCATTTCCCTGCACCAGGCTTTCCCATCCCTTCGTTTTCCAAAACTATACAAATTGATTGTAACACATCCTGATGCTTCTTTCAATTCCGTTTTCTCCGAATTGCAAACATTTACCTGAAACTTGAAACAAAAAACGTCAGGGAAATGATATTCTCCTGACGTATTAATCCATCCTTACCAAAGCTTTTCAACGGTCACGTCATTGAAATAATATCGGACGATTTCCTCCGCGCTTTTTCCCTCCTCAGCCATACCATAAGCGCCCCATTGCGGCATACCCACGCCATGGCCGTACCCTTTTCCGGAGAAAATAACTTTACCGTCCTGCACGTCAATATCCGTAATCAGGGTTGAACGCAGCTTTGTGGAATCCAAAGCCAGGCGAAGCTCCGGCGCGGACACGCTTTTCCCGTTGATTCGCAGGGTCACGGCCCGGCCACTTTCTCCTTTCTTGCCCACATCCACGCTGGAAATACCGTCGATGTCTTTGACGCCGATTTTTTTCATGGCCGCGATCAATTCCTGTTCCGTGAATTCCGCTTTCCATTCCCGGGCATCCTCCGGAGCCCGAGCGCTTTCCCGGCCCTGGGTCACCCTGGTGTAGCCAGGCTCTTCTTTCTCATAGTTCAGCCCTTCGACCGCGCGTTCTGTCGCGCCGCCGGAATGAGCGTGAAACCAGGCATAAGGCAGTTCTCCATGGTAAGACAGCACCATGCCCCGCGTATCCCCCACCGCCTGCTCCACCCGTTCGTTCACGCCGGTTGCATCATAAGCCTGAGCCTCCTCAATGTCGGTGGAAATATCCGCGCCTTGATACTTGCTTTCCTTTTCCGTACAGAATTTCAGCACGAAGGTGCGGGCCAGGATGGCCTGGGCCTTCAGCGCCTCCAGCGGCCAGTCGTTTTTCATCTCTCCGGCGACTACGCCCAGCAGGTAGGTTTCCAAATCCATTTCCTTTGTTTCTTCTTCATCCACCTGGTACACGCGCAGCACCGGCACGCCGTTTTCATTGACTGCCAGCTTTTCCGGCAGCGGCGGTTTTCCGTTTGCCCGCTGATCGTTTGTTATATCCAAATCCGGCTTTGATTCCTCCGCGCCGCCCATTGCTCCGCAGCCGCACAGCAGTAAGGCCGTCATACCCGCAAGCGCAAAGCACACAGCTTTTTTCCACAGTCGTTCCATATGTCCTTCCCTCCTTCGTCAATGTTAATCTTGACCGGCAGAATCCAAATCATACGAAGGAAATGATGGAAGCGGCAAAAAAACGAGAAAACGGCCCGCCGTTTTTCCGGCGGGCCGCACAATGGATTTTATGATAGCCGTTCAGATCAATACTTGGACCAGTCCACAACTTCCTGGAGACGAACGAAGGTCTGAGGACCGGCGACACCGTCGGCGGAATCAACGCCATAGTAGAACTGGAACATACGCACGGCGTAGAAGGTCTGGGTGCCGTAGATGCCGTCGATATTGCCGGAATAGTAGCCCATATCCTTCAAGGCGTTCTGCAGCTTCTTGACATCGTTGCCGTGAGAGCCGATGCGCAGCACACGGTTGAAGCCGCCCACATACGTGTTATAGTTCGTTACATGGGTCTGTTCAGCGCCCCAGGAGGACAGCTCGGTATTGATAGCGACCCAGGTCTTGGGGCCGACGACGCCGTCCACCTTCAGGCCATACATGGCGCTGTACGCTTTCTGGAAGCGCTTCACGGCAGCCTTGGTCAGCGCGCCGTAGATGCCGTCGGCATTGCCGGTCATGTAGCCGGAGCCCAGCAGCTTCATCTGGATGGCTTTCACGTCCTCGCCATAGGAGCCCAGCTTCAGCGTGCGGCCCACATAGGGATCGTCGATGGTGCCTTCATAGCTCTGCTGGATGGCTTCCTCAATTTCCACCGTGGTGGGCCACAGATAGCGGCGCAGGGTGCTGTCGAACCGTCCGGTTACTTTGAGGCCGTTCTTCTGCTGGAACTGCTTGACCACAGCGACAGTGGAATCGTCAAAGTAGCCTTCTTCGTACCAGTTGTTGAAGCGGTAATTCAGGTTGATCAGCTTGTCCTGCAGAACCTTCACGTCCCAGCCGCGGGAGCCCTTGCTCAGCTCGCGGGAGGGGATGCCGCCGTTAAAGATATCAGCGGTACGGTTATACAGCGCATCGAAGGTGCGGGGGCCGACCTTGCCGTCCACGCTCAGACCGGCGGAAGCCTGGAAAGCCTTCACGGCGTTCTGCACGGCGGTACCGAAAATGCCGTCGATCGTGCCGCTGTAATAGAAGGTGTTGCGCAGCTGGCGCTGCAGTTCCTTCACGTTTTCGCCGGTCATGCCGATGCTCATGGTGCCGATGTTGTAATCAGGATAGTCGGCGGGAATCACGGAAGAAGAATACATCAGCATGCGGGTGTTGTAGCCGATTTTGCCGTCCACGGTGATTTCGTTTTTCTGCTGCATCAGCTTCACGGCGTACACCATGGAATCGTTGAATTCGCCGTTCAGTTCGCCCAGGTAATAGCCCAACTGCGCCAGACGCTTCTGCGCGGTGAGCACTTCCTCGCCCTTCATGCCCTTTTCCAGGGTGAAGGTATTGGCGGGAGCGGTTACAGCGGGTTCAGCACTGGAGCCAAAGAGCACCTTGCGGGTGGAAGGACCGACCTTGCCATCCACGGCCAGGGCAGGCAGACCAGGATTGTACTTGTTCCAATCCATCTGGAAAAGGCGCACGGCATAGGTCAAAGAGCTGTTGTATTCGCTGTTCAGCGCGCCCTGGTAATAACCCAATTCCTTCAGCTTCTGCTGCACCTGCAGCACGTCGGAGCCGGTCATGCCTTCGCTGAGCGTGCGGGTGACAGGCCCGGGCGTAGCGGTGGGCCACACATATCCCGTCTGCCAGGGATTATAGGTAGGCAGCGGGTTGGCGGTCGGCTGGGGCACCGCAGTAACCACCGGCACGGGAATTATCGTGGGGTTAACGGTAGGATCATCCATCGGGATGATCGGGATATCCGCCAGTGCAGCCGCCGGAATCATAAGCGCGAGAATCATGAACCAAGCCAAAAAGCGTTTCATATGGAAAAACTCCTCCTCTCTGAGTATACAGAACCAACGCTTGGATTTCACATCCGCACATATTGTATCACAAACATGATGAAATTCCTATTCCAGAAATGTTTCAAAATGCCGAATTTACATGTAACAACTGTAAACAACGCATCACAGGAACGCAAAGGAACAGTAAAGAATCCGTGTAGGAAAAGATAACAGCCGGTGAAAGCTCAATCCGTTCCGGCAAGTTTTTCTTCATTTACAGGCTCGATGACGCTGTTTTGCAGGTTTTCTATCATATATAAAGCAGCATTTTTTTCGTTGCCCGCAGCGAAGGGGAAAACGGACAGCGTGGTCGCTGCGCCAAACATTCCGTCGGGCGACAGCGCGATCAGGCTGATATTGCCCGCTTCCTCCCCCAGCTCCAGCTTCCGTTTGACCAATTCGTCCAGCGCATTCTGGCAGGCTTCCCGGGGCGTTTCTCCCTTGCGCATCCGGGAAACGATTTCGTAGGAAAGGCAGCCGCGCATGATGTCCTCCCCCACGCCTGTCGCCGCCGCCGCGCCGAAGCGCGCGTCGCAGTAAAAGCCTGAGCCGATGAGGGGCGTGTCCCCCACACGTCCCGGCTCCTTCATGAACAGCCCGGAGGTGGACGTGCCCGCCGCCATGTTGCCGCTGTCGTCCAGCGCCAGCACGCACACCGTGTCGTGGCCGCGGTAGGCATCCAGGGGCATGTCCGACCGCTTACTGACCGTTTCCGCCCATTGCTTCATGCTGTCCGGGGTACGCATATCCCGCAGGGGCAGCCCTTCCCGGACGGCGAATTCTTCCGCGCCGCGCCCGGCCAGGAGGCAGTTGGTGGGCCGCCCGCACAGACGATACGCCGCCAGGATGGGGTTTTGAATGTTTTCCACGCTCATTACGCCGCCCATACGCAGGGTGCGTCCATCCATAAACGCGGCGTCCAGCGTGACACGACCGTCCCTGCCCGGCAGACCGCCAAAGCCCACCGAGCGGAACGCCGGGTTATCCTCCACTGTCTTGACCGCGTGCACCGCTGCTTCCCCGGCGGGTACGCCGTTCTTAAGCATATCGAATGCTTCGCTTACGCCCGCAAAGCTCATTTTCCAGGTGCCGATGATTGCCCGCATGTTATCCCAGCCTCCCCCGCACAGCGGCTACATATTCACGATCAGTTATATCGAATCTGTCCTCCGGCGGGTACAGCGCGCCGCCGTAGTAAATACTGCGATTGTTCTGCACCGACAGGTCAGGCAGGGTCTTATGATGTGCCAGATGCACTTGGGCGCAGCCGGTCGCGTCCACGACCTTTTGCACATTTTTCAGGGTAATGCCCGCGCCGGGCAGAATTTCGATGGCACCATCCACATACCGAATCATTTCGGCGATGGTGTCCAGGGCGAAGAATACGTCGCTCTCCTGTCCGCTGGTCAGCACGCGGGTAATCCCCAGTTCAATCAGCATATCCAAGGCGCGTTTCCAGTCCGGCGTCACGTCCAGCGCCCGATGGAACACACAAGGCTTGCCCGAGGCAATGCGCATCAGCTCCTTCGTGCGCTCCCGGTCCACCGTGCCGTCCTCATGCAGAAAGCCGAACACCAGGCCGTCCGCCCCATGAGCCAGCAATTGTTCCGCGTCCGCACAGGCCACATCAAATTCCGTATCCGTATAGCAGAACCCGCCCGCTCGGGGACGCACCATCGTCATGACGGGAATAGTCGTATGCTTTTTCGCAATCAGCAGCGACCCGATGGACGGCGTCAGCCCGCCCTGAAACAGATTGCTGTTCAGCTCCACCCGGTCTGCCCCGCCCTTGGCCGCCTCGATCACGTCGTCCGCCGAGCCGCAGCAGATTTCAAGCAATACATTGCTCATTCGCAATTCCTCCGTTTTTTGATAGGTTCAGTATATCATTTCCGTCTGTATTGTGCAATCCGAACCTGCATGATTTCAGCAGGATCTTTCTGTCGAAAAAGCTGTTCTTTATTTGTCCTTTCAGTCTGTCCCTCTTGCGCGGATTCTGGCGTTTCGCATATAATGACAGTGGATTGTATCCAATTTCACAAAATACCGGAAGGATGAAAAGCCATGCCAAACTTCACACTAAGCGATGACGTATTCATTCGGGCAGCGGAACAGTTTCCGACTCCCTTCCATATATATGATGAAGCGGGCATCCGCAAGACCGCTCAGGCCGTGAACGCGGCTTTTTCCTGGGCTCCGGATTTCAAGGAATACTTCGCGGTGAAGGCCCTGCCCAACCCCGCCATCCTGAAAATCTTCAAGGAGGAGGGCTGCGGCCTGGACTGCTCCAGCGAATGCGAATTGCTGCTGGCGGAAAAAAGCGGCTTCCAGGGCGAGGACATCATGTTCAGCGCCAACGCCATGCCGCCGGAGGAATTCGATCACGCCCGGGCTTTGGGTGCCATCGTGAACCTGGACGACATCAGCGACATTGACATTTTAGCGGCCCACGGCGGTATCCCGGAAACCGTGTGCATCCGCTACAATCCCGGCGGAGACTTCACCCTGGGCAACGCCATCATGGGCTCCCCCGGCGAATCCAAGTATGGCTGGACGAAGGAGCAGGTGCCGGTGGGGCTGGCGCGGTTAAAGGAACTGGGAGCTAAGCGCTTCGGCCTGCATGCCTTCCTGTCCAGCAACACGATCGACAATTCCTATTACCCCAAGCTGGCTGGCATTCTGTTTGAGCTGGGCGCGGAAATGGCGGAAAAGTGCGCTATGCCCCTGGCGTTCGTGAACCTGTCCGGCGGCATCGGCATTCCCTACCGGCCCGAAGTGCCCGCCGCTGATATCGCCGCTATCGGGGACGGCGTGCGGCAGGAATATACCCGGGTCTTTGGCGACCCGGCAAAAACCCATGTCGCCATCAAGACGGAGCTGGGACGCTATATGACCGGGCCCCACGGCTGGCTGGTCACCCACGCGGTGCACGAAAAGAAAATCCACAAGAACTATATCGGCGTGGATGCCTGCGCCTCCAACCTCATGCGCCCCGCCATGTACGGCGCGTATCATCACATCCACGTCTGCGGCAAGCGGGAAGCCGTCCCTGACCATATCTATGACGTAACCGGCTGCCTGTGCGAAAACAACGACAAGTTTGCCATCGACCGCCCGCTGCCCGAAATCAGCAAGGGCGACCTGCTGGTCATCCATGACACCGGCGCGCACGGCTTCGCCATGGGTTATCAGTACAACGGCCGCCTGCGCAGCGCGGAGATCCTGTATACAAAGGAAGGAGAATTCCGCCTCATCCGCCGCGCCGAAACCCCGGAAGACTACTTCGCTACACTGGTGGACTGAGTATACAGAGAGTGCAGAGTTAAGAGTGAAGATGATATAGTATTGTATTCATCGGTTTCTCTATAAACCGCAGAAAAATCTAAACTCTTCACTCTTAACTCTCCACGCTATCCTCTCATTCTTTCCGTCTTCAAAGCCTTGACATAACTGCATTTTTGCGGTATACTTTCCGCAATTGCATACGCGCTGTGAAGCAGAAGAAACGCGGCAAAGCCGCCGTTCAGCGAGCCGGGGAGGGTGCAAGCCCGGTGGGAGGAAACGCGTTTCGCCGCTGCCGAGCCATCCGCCGGAACGCCGTAAGGTTATTAGGGCGGGTCGGGCCTCCCCCGTTATCAGATTTTGAGGTGGACGCTTGTTCTTTATAACTTTGCGTCAATTGAAGTGGTACCGCGAATACAGTGTGTCTGTTCGTCTTCAAGAGGATACAGGCACACTTTTTATTTACCATCACGAAAAGGAGACTGATTCCCATGCGATCCGTAAACGCCAATGATCTGCGCGCCCTGTGGCTCAAGTTCTTCCAGGAGAAGGGCCACGCCGTCATTCCCTCCGCCTCCGTCATTCCGGAGAACGACCCCACCGTGCTGTTCACCACTGCCGGTATGCACCCCCTTGTGCCCTATCTGCTGGGCCAGAAGCACCCCTCGGGCAACCGCCTTACCGACGTGCAGAAGTGCATCCGCACCGGCGACATTGACGACGTGGGCGACATGAGCCACCTGACCTTCTTTGAAATGCTGGGCAACTGGAGCCTGGGCGATTACTTCAAGAAGGAAATGATTCCCTGGAGCTGGGAGTTCCTGACCAGCGAAAAGTGGCTGGGCATCGACAAGGACAAGCTGGCCTTCACCGTGTTCGAGGGCGACAGCGACTGCCCCCGGGATGAGGAAGCGGCCAACCTGTGGCGCAGCTGCGGCGTGAAGGACGACCATCTGTTCTACCTGCCCAAGGAGCACAACTGGTGGGGCCCAGCCGGCATCACCGGCCCCTGCGGTCCGGACACCGAAATGTTCATGATCGTGAAGGAGCCCTGCGGCCCCAACTGCTCCCCCGCCTGCAAGTGCGGCGCGTACCTGGAAATCTGGAACGATGTGTTCATGCAGTACAACAAGCAGCAGGACGGCAGCTTTATCCCCCTGGAGCAGAAAAACGTGGACACCGGCATGGGCCTGGAGCGCACGGTCTGCGTTCTGACCGGCAAAAAGAGCGTTTACGAAACTGATATTTTTGAACGCATCCTGGCCAAGATCGCTGAACTGTCCGGCAAGACCTATGACGCCGACGAAGCGACTACGAAAGCCTTCCGCATCATCGCCGACCATATGCGCACCGCCACCTTCATCCTGGGCGACCCCCGCGGCGTGTCCCCCTCCAATGTGGACCAGGGCTACATCCTGCGCCGCCTGATCCGCCGCGCCGTGCGCTACGCCATGCAGCTGGGCATGGAAGCTGGCTTCACCTGCGAAATCGCCAAGGTCATCATCGACCAGTACAGCGAAGTATACCCCGAACTGGAAAGCAATTCCGCGTTTGTCCTGGAACAGCTCAAGCTGGAGGAAGACCGCTTCGCCCGCACCTTAAAGCAGGGCGAAAAAGAATTTGAAAAGGTATACAACAACATCCAGAATACCCGCACGCTGCTGGATTCCATCCTGGCCGACGCCGATCCCGTCGCCTGCGCCCAGGGACACGCCCAGACCAAGAAGCTGCGTCCCTCCCCCGACATGATGCCCATCATCGAAGCAGCGCAGAAGGGCGATCTGGAAGCTCTGAAAGCGGCGATCAACGCGCGTCTTAGCAACCTGACCACCCTGGACGGCCGCAGCGCCTTCAAGCTGTACGACACCTATGGTTTCCCCATTGAAATGACCAAAGAGCTGGCCGCGGAAAAGGGCCTGACCGTGGATCAGGACGACTTCGACCAGCGCTTCAAGCAGCATCAGGAAACCAGCCACGCAGGCGCGGAGCAGCGCTTCAAGGGCGGCCTGGCCGACGCCAGCGAGCAGACCGCCTGCCTGCATACCGCCACCCACCTGCTCCAGGCCGCGCTGCGCAAGGTCCTGGGCGACGAAGTGCACCAGAAGGGCAGCAACATCACCGCCGAGCGCTTACGCTTCGACTTCACCTTCGGCCGAAAGATGACCCCCGAAGAGCTGACCGAAGTGGAACGTCTGGTGAACGTGGCCATCAACGCCAAGGTGCCCGTGACCATGGAAGAAATGACCGTGGCCGAAGCCAAGGCCCAAGGCGCTATGGGTCTGTTTGAAAGCAAGTACGGCGAGCGCGTGAAGGTCTACACCATGGGCCAGTATTCCAAGGAAATCTGCGGCGGTCCTCACGCCTCCAATACCGGCGACCTGGTTTCCTTCAAGATTCAGAAGGAAGAATCCTCCTCCGCCGGTGTGCGCCGCATCAAGGCCACCATCGGGCGTCAGGCATAATCTTCCGTCAAAAAGTGTACTTCATACCTTATACATTTTGAATGTTTAGCATTTCAGGCTCCTAAAAAATTTCAATATGATGCGGCGGCTTATTACTGAAAAAGTAATGAGCCGCTTTTTTATGTAGATGCTGTGTCACCTGAGAATCACAGTTATCATAGGATAAAGCAGCGCATTGAAAGGAGGAATTTTATGCGGATTTGGATTCAGGGAGAAACGGAAATGGATTGTTTCCTGAGAAAATGCTGTGAAGATCATGGGATGGCAATTTCGTTTGCAAATGAATGCGATGTTGCCGTACTCCATTTTCCCTGTGCCACAATATCTCAAGAATTGACGAACACATTTTCCAGCGGCCAGAAAATAATCTGCGGTATATTGCCCGAGGAAACAGAACGCCTTTTAAAAGAAAAAAAATGCGATTTATTCTATCCGTTAAAAGACGAGCAATACCTGATTGAAAATGCCAATCTGACAGCCGAAGGTGCCATCTGGGCGGCAATGAACAAAATGAGTATAGCATTAAGCCATGCCAAATGCCTTGTAATTGGGTATGGCAGAATCGGAAAAGAACTGACAAAGAAGCTCCGTTCTTTGGGGGCAGAAGTAACAGTCGCCGCAAGAAGCGCGGAAAGCCGCGAAGAAGCAGGGGAAAACAGCATTCCGATCAGTGAAATTCGGTCTGCTGTTGGCAAAGCAGACCTAATTCTTAATACCGTGCCTCGTTTGATAATTTCAGAAAACAGTCTGTTTTCCATAAAAAATACCGCTTTCTTGCTTGAATTGGCAAGCAAGCCTTATGGATTTGACCTGCAGCGCGCCAAGGCAATCGGTATCCGTGCTTATCTTGAAAGCGGCCTTCCCGGGAGATACTGTCCTGAATCAGCCGCTTTTGCTCTGTATCAGTTTATAGAAAGGAGTGTTAAAATTGAGTAAAACAAAAATAGGCGTTGCCCTGACCGGTTCCTTCTGTACATTTCAAAAAGTATTTCAAGTCATTGAAAGTTTAGTCAATCGCGGCTATGAAATCCAGCCCATTCTTTCCTTTCATTCGATCAGTGAAGATACCAGATTTCAGACAAAAGAAGCTGTCTTTCAGACTTTGTTTTCTTTAACCGGTCATGCGCCTTTCGCCACTTTGTCTGAAGTGGAGCCAATCGGTCCGAAGAAGATGCTGGATGCCTACGTGATTGCCCCTGCTTCCGGTGCGACGATGGGCAAATTAGCCCATGGAATATTTGACACGCCCGCATTGCTTGGAGCAAAATCTCACCTGCGGAACAGCCGACCGGTGCTGGTCGCCCCATCCACCAATGACGGGCTGAGCACCGCCGCCGAAAACATTGGGAAGATTCTGGCCATGCGGAACGTTTATATTGTACCCTTCCGTCAGGACGATCCGGTCAACAAGCCCCGTTCCATTGTGGCCGACTTTGACAAAATTCCGGAAGCCCTGGCCGCCGCTCTGGTTGGGGAGCAGGCGCAGCCCATTCTGCTGCCGCCCTTGAAAAACGAAGGAAAATAGAGTATACTATAATATGTGGAGGTTTACGAAATGGAAAAACACGTTTTCCGCATTCTGATATCCCTTTTGTTGGTTGGCATTATTTCGTTGGCTGAACGATCTGCATTGTCGGAAAGCAGAACAGAATTTCGATCCTTCTCTTTCAGGTATATGGTGCATCGTGAAGACAATGGTCTTGCCGACAGCTTTGTAACTTATCCGGAATTTGTTTCTGTTGATTCCTCAGATGCCGCTTTGATCGGCGCCATCAATCAAAAGATTCAAAGTGCCGGTCATGTCCCGGAATATTTGCAGCTGCTGCGCACTGTCCGTGACGGCGGAACCGGATTGAAACTGTCCTTTGAAACTTCCAATTTCGGACAATGGAATGAACATGGAGAACTGGGCACTTCCCGCTATGCTTCCATCCTGTTCAGTGCTGAAGGAAAGATGCTGCAAGGCCGCCCGGGTCAGGCATATTATCCCGTAATGCTGGACCTGAACACCGGAGACACTGTTTCTTTCGAGGCGCTCTTCACCGATGCGGAAAGCGCAAAGAAATACATCGAATCACATATTGAAACGGAGATTGAGCCGACACTATCCACCTATTTGGAAAACAATCAGCTCTTTCCTGTGCCTTATGACCGTTTTTTTCTGGATGGTTTCGGCAACCTGATTCTTGTTTACGAAAGCAGTCAGCTTTCTTTCCTCTCCGGATTATCCGGGGCTGTCTCGTTCCGGTACAGCGAGCTATGGGATTGGCTGGATACATCGCCGGACGGAATTCCTATGCTGGCGCTTTGGGGTATCGGCTCGGATTTTACCGCGCAGTATATTCCAAACCCCGAAAAATGGAATCTATATGATCTGCTAAAAGATAATCTGAAAGATGGAAGACTGCCTGGCTTGAATAAACTGCTTGTGCCACCCGTCGGGACGCCGCTGGACGAAGCGCTCGACATGCTGCGTGCCGCCGGTGATTCTGATTTCTATCCGGGCGGTGCATGCTATGAAGTGGAAGAACCTACCCTGCGGGGGGCGCTGCTGCTGATTGACGAAGAAGAAACGACACTGATGGGCATTCTGACAAGCCGTGTGGATTGCTACGGTATTGAAACCGGCAAGACCACATTGGATGAAGCGATTGCAATGATCGGAAAAGAACCGGCTGCCTGCCTGCCCATCGACGAAACAACGGCGGAAAGGTACCGCGTTTGCGCCGGTACGATGGCAATGTACACTTTCCCCGTGTCAGAATTCGAAACGGCGCGCGACGGCGCCATACCCGACTTCACCCTGTATGCGGATGAAGCGGGCGTCGTACAATACTTGGAAATAAAATTGAATTAATCTGTTTGTATTCTTGATGGAAAAGAAAGGACACCCATGAGTTCAACGACTGCCTCGAACAAACAAAAAACGCAAGCCTTGCCAGCCCCCGCCACCACAGGCCGGGGCGCGGCTTTGTATATCGCCTTGGGCGTGTTCCTGCTGACGCTGGGCACTGCCTGGCTTCTGCCTTTCTTCGGCGTGCAGGAAGGTTATGTCATCAATCAATTGTTTATGCTGCTGCTTGGCCTGTGCGGGCCGCTGTGCCCGGCGATGGTATTTCTGTGCTATTGGGCGAGCGCCGGGCTGCTGGTTTCCAGTCGGCACCGGGTATCGGCCCGCAGCTTTTTCCTGGCCCTGGCGCTGTATCTGCTGGTGCTGGCGGCGCATACGCTCATCGCCCGGGTGCCAGGCAGCATGGGTGCGTCGCCCTACCTGGACTTTATGCGCCGTCAGGCGGAAGCCATGTCGCCCCTGGGACAAAGCGATTACACCACCTGCCTGAACCTGGCCTACGCCCAGCGCTCCACCGGCGCAGGCGGGCTGATCGGGATGCTGATCGCCTATCCGCTTTCCCACCTGCTCACCCGCATCGGGGCGGAAATCCTGGTCTTTGCGCTGATCCTGACGGTGCTGTGCGCGCTGCTGAGGCTGCATCCGGGAAAGCTGTTCCGCTCCGTGTCCGAAGCGACGGAAAAGCGCCGCGCTGCCCGGGAACAAGCGCAGGAACATACCGTCCAGCAGCCGCCCATGCCGGAATACAGCGCACAAAACGCAGTTCAGCCGGAAAGCAATACGTCCCCGGCCTATTATCATCCTGCGCCTATGTACGCGCCCCAGCCCGCCACGCCGCCTCAGCAGGACGAGCAGGGCTTCTTCCCCGTTCAGCCGGATTTATATGAAGAACGGTTTCCCGATGCGCCGGAAGAAAAGCCGTCCATTCCCGAACCTGACTGGCGGAAAGAAAAACCTGTGGTGTCCGAACCTGTTCAGGCTGAGGAAGAACAAACTGCTCCCGTTGCCGCGGACAAGCCGAGTATGTTCGGTAGCTTCCTGAACAAGCTGAAAACCACCGCGAAGCCGGAAAAGAAAGCCGTGGAAACGCCAGCAGTGATTCAGCCCATCAAGCCTGAACCGCAGTCTATGGAAGACGAGGAAGAAGAAATCCCGCCGCTGCGGCCTGAGCCAAAGCCCCTTCCCCGCACCGCACCGCGGTCGATGCAGGCGCTGGATGATGACGACGATTTGCCTTGGGAGGTGCCCACCGGGGCCGTGCCTCACGCCGCCCCCATGCCCACCAAATCCCCCACGAACCACGTTTCACCGCAAAAGGAACCCCCCGCGCCCCGTCACGCGGCAGGCAGAGCCATCGAAAAACCGGCTGAACCGATCAGCGCAAAACCCGTCTCTCCCGCCCCCATTGACAAACCTTCTGAGCCCGCAAACAGCTGGGCCAGTCAGGTGAGCCAGCGGCAGGCGGAATTGGACATGCCTGTGCATACCACACAGAAGAACGATCCCAAGCCCGTCTATACCGACCCGGTAATGCCCATCACGGGCGAAAGGATTTCCATCGGCCCCAAGGTAGAGCCTGGCCCCGACGCCAAGCTGGACGGCACCAGTGCCCCCAAGATCAAAGAAACCAGTCTGGTGGACAGTATCCCCTACACGCCGCCGCCCATCCGGCTGCTCAAGGAAAGCCGCCACGTGGCCCAGGCCGACGCCGCCCAGGAGGACGAGCGCCGCGCCATGGTGATCGAAGGCACGCTGCGCTCCTTCGGCGTGGAGTCCGAGGTCAAGCAAATCATGCACGGCCCCTCCATCACCCGCTTCGCCATCCAGATCGCCCCCGGCGTGAAGGTGAGCCGCGTCGCCAACACGTCGGACAACCTGGCCCTGGAATTAAAGACCAAGCATGTCCGCGTGGAAGCGCCAATCCAGGGCACCAACTACATCGGCATCGAGGTGCCGAACCAATTGGTCAGCACAGTGGCCCTGCGGGAGGTGCTGGACAGCCCCGAAATGAAGAACAATCCCTCTCCCCTGCTGGTGGCCCTGGGCAAGGACATTGCCGGCTCCCCCGTGCTGTGCGACCTGAGCAAAATGCCTCACCTGCTCATCGCCGGCGCTACCGGCAGCGGTAAATCCGTGTGTATCAACTCCATCGTGTGCAGCCTGCTGTACCGTACGTCGCCGGATCAGGTGCGCCTGATCATGATCGACCCCAAGCAGGTAGAACTGAGCGTGTACAACACCATCCCCCATCTGCTGGTGCCCGTCATCAGCGACCCCAAGAAGGCCGCCGGGGCCCTGGCCTGGGTGGTGCAGGAGATGCTGGAGCGCTACGGCAAGTTCAGCGCCCAGGGCGTGCGCAACCTGGCGGGCTACAACAAGGCCAACGCAGGCACCAACAAAGTGCTGCCCAACATCGTGGTCATCATCGACGAAATGGCCGACCTGATGGAGGTCTGCCGCAAGGACGTGGAAGAATCCATCCGCCGTCTGGCCGCCCTGGCCCGCGCCGCGGGCATCTACATGGTGCTGGCCACCCAGCGCCCGTCTGTGGACGTTATCACCGGCGTCATCAAAAACAACATCCCCAGCCGCATCGCGTTTGCCGTTTCTTCCGGCACGGACAGCCGCACCATCATCGACATCAACGGCGCGGAAAAACTGATGGGCAAGGGCGATATGCTGTATAAGCCCGCCGGGGCTTCCGCTCAGCGCGTGCAGGGCTGTCTGGTTACAGACGATGAGGTCAACTCCATCGCCGAGTACATCGGAGCCCGGTATCAGACCGACTTTGACCCCAACATCGTGGATCACTTAGAGAACACCGGCAAGGATCACGACGCCGACGAAATCACCGGCGGCAGTGACGATATGGGTTCCTCCTCCTCCGGCGGCGAGGGCAGCTTCCAGGATCTGCTGCAGCAGGCCATCGAAATGGCCGTCGAGGACGGCTCCACCTCCACCAGTATGCTCCAGCGCCGTCTGCGCGTGGGTTACGCCCGAGCGGGCCGCCTGATCGACGAGATGGAAAAGCGCGGCATCATCAGCCAAAGCGAAGGCTCCAAGCCGCGCAAGACCATCATCACCCGGGAACAGTATTATGAAATGATGGGAAACGAATAAAAAGGAGCTGACGCCTCATGTCCATGCTTCCAAATGCCACCTGGCAGAAGACTGCATCCTTCCCGGACTGGAAGGGCGAGCCTGACAATTCCCTGGCGATGAACAGCATGCTTGGCTTCCTGGGCTATCACGGCCAGGGAGCGCTGTGGCTGGACGTTGCCCCGGAGGTAGAGGGCTTTGAGCTGTATATCAACACCGACGCTTATGACACCACGCTCCTCGGCCCCGGCGCGCATTGTGTTGATTTCTCCGCATCTGCGGTGGACGGCGTCAACACCCTGCAAGTCACCAACATCCGTCCTGGCAATCTCAGGAACGCTGTAACGGTTTATATCCCGTATCCTGTGGTCCTGCCAGGCGCGTTTGCCGAATCCGGTATCCGGCCGGAAGCAATGCGGCTGGTGGAGGACTTGATCGCCTCCGACGTGGCCCACGGCTTCCCCAGCGCGTCGCTGGCGATTATCCGCAATGGGCGGCTGGTGTACGAAAACGCCTGGGGCAGGCTGAACGCCTATCACCCCGACGGCACGGCGAACGCAGACAGCCCCGCCACGACGCCCGACACGATGTACGACCTGGCGTCTGTCACCAAGATGCTCTCCGCCAACCTGGCGCTGCAAAAGCTGGTGACGGATGGGAAGCTGAACGTGAACGCCCGCGTGGTGGACATCCTCGGCCCGGCTTTTGCCGAAGATATTATTGAGATCCATTACGCGGGCTACGATTATCCCGGCCTGGAAACCGTGAAGCAGTGGAAAGCGGGTCTGACCGTGCGGGATGTGCTGTGCCACCAGGCGGGCTTCCCCGCCGACCCGCAGTATCACAATGTGTGTTTCGACGCGGCCCGCCGCACCTACGACCCCGCCGCCGTGAACCCCCTGTATTCCGGCTCCGATCATAGCATGGCAACCCGGGAAGCCACTTTCCGAATGCTCTGCAAAACGCCGCTCATGTACCGCCCCGGTACGGAAACGGTGTATTCCGACGCGGACTATATCCTGCTGGGGTTTATCGCGGAGGCGCTCACCGGCAAACAGCTGGACGAATATCTGCGGGAAACCTTCTGGCGGCCCATGGGGCTGAATCGCATCGCCTTTAACCCGCTGGAAAACGGTTTTACACCCCAGGACTGCGCCGCCACCGAGCTGAACGGCAATACCCGGGACGGACGCATTTTCTTCCCCGGCATCCGGAAATACACTCTGCAAGGCCAGGTACACGACGAAAAAGCCTGGTACGCCATGGGCGGCGTCAGCGGCCACGCGGGGCTGTTCGCCTGCGCCCGGGACGCGGCGAAGCTGGGGCACTTGATGCTGACCGGCGGCTGGGGCGAGCACCGTTTCTTCTCCCAGACGGTGATCGACCTGTTCACCGCCCCCAAGAGCGCGGAGATGAGCAACTGGGGCCTGGGCTGGTGGCGGCAGGGCGAGGACAAGCGGCCCTGGCATTTTGGCACGCAGGCGCCGTCCAACACCATCGGCCACCAGGGCTGGACGGGCACGCTGCTGATGATCGACCCATCCCGTCAGCTGGTGATCGCCTACCTGACCAACAAGATCAATTCCCCCGTGGAAAAACAGAACAGTCCCATCCGTTTCAGCGGGAACGAATACACCGCTTCCACGTTGGGCTTTGTGCCACAGATCCTGTCCGTCGGTATGGATACGGAAAAGGACGTGACACGGCAGCTTACCTCTCTCCTGGGCGACATGGTCTGTGAAAGCAAAAAGCTGATTCCCGAAAACGCGGAGCCCGACCATCCTGCCATCCTCAATGCGAACAGCAAAGAAGCCGTGCTGAAAAGCTGGCGCTGAGCATCTTCTCGAACATCAAAACAGCCTTCGCCCATGGCTTGGACGAAGGCTGTTTATATCATTCATGATTATGGTGCGGGGGTCTGCGTAGCAGGAGCTAACGTATAAAGCAGCTGTGGGGCCGGAGTGGCGTGAAGAACGCGCAGATCCCGAGCGATGGCTTCCACTACCTGCTTTTCCACCGTGTCGCCGATGGAAAAGCCCTTTGCTTTTTGGTAGCTCCACAGGGCTTTCAGGGTACCGTCCAGCATTTGCCCGGTGGGAGCGCCTTCATAGTATCCCAGCTCCCGAAGCGCCATTTGCAGCCAATACACGGCTTCGCCCACGTTCTTTTTCGTCATGCCCCCGTTGCGGGCCTGCTCGGGAACGATGGTGTTATCATACCAGTATTCCTCCGGGGGCGGGGGCGTGACGTAGGGCATCATGGTCTTTTCATTCAGCGCTCCGGGCTTGACGATGGCTTTGAGCTCCGGGTCAGCCTTGGCGTCGTCGTGAATCCAGACCTTCATGCCCGCCTTGGCATGCTCGTAAATCCATTGCGCGTCGGCCACCGTCAGGCGGATGCAGCCGTGGGAGCCCCGGTTTCCCAGGCCCTTAAAGGAACTGACCTTCAGCGAAAAGTCGTTGCTGCTGTCGCCGTACAGCACGGAATGGAACGCGATTTCATCGGTGATCTTCGTCCACCAGCGCGCTTCGCCGCCGCCCCAGGTGGGGAACTTGCAGTGGGCGGCGCGGCGGCCGGAGAGGGTGAAGGTGCCAAGGGGCGATGGATAGCGCTTCGTGCCCGTGGCGCAGATGAAGGCCCGGTCCAGGTCGGAATAGTCCTTGGTGCTGCGGTTGTATTTCCACACCTTCACGGCCTGGTTCGCCACGTCCACCTCAAAGAAGTAGGGCAAGGGCGTGGGCTCGTAGGCGGGCTTAGCGGCGCTGGAAGCGCTGGCGACGGTCACATCGTTGAACAACGCGTTCCAGGTGACTTCGTCCACGGTGCCGTTGGGCTCCAGGCCGTTGTGCTTCTGGAAGGCTTCCACCGCGGCCTGAGTGTTTTTGTAGAATCCGGTGGTGGTTTTCTTATAGGTAAAGAAGCCCAGATCCATCAGCCGCTGCTGCACCTTCTGCACGTCGCTGCCGGTGGAGCCGTATTTGAGGGTTTTTGTAAAGGCGATATGCGGCCCGGGCGTCGGCGTGGCAGTGGGCACAGGCGAGGGCGTGGGCACCGGAGTGGGCGTCGGCGTGGGACGGATGGCCAGGGAATAGAGCTTTTCCTGGGTTTTCACGTCGGCAATGCCGGTGATGGGCAGGCTGTTTTCCCCCTGCATGGTCATCACGGCGGCGGTAGTGCCGTCCTGGAAATTGCCGGTGATGTTGCCGAAATAATAGCCCAGCTCGGTCAGCCGCTCCTGCATCTGGGTGACGTCCGCGCCGGTGTCGCCCTTTTTCAGCGGACGGTAGCATACGCCATAGATAATGTTCAGCGTTTCCTGATCCGCGATGCCGGTTTCCTCCAGTCCGTAGGCCGCCTGCACGGCCTTGACCGCCGCTTCGGTAGCGGGCCCGAACTGGTCGTTGGCCCGGACGGAGGTGTAGTTCAGCTGCCGCAGGCGGGTGTTCAGCTCCAGCACCGCGTCCCCGGCGTCGCCGGTTTTGAGGGTTTCGGCGCTTTCCGCCGCGGCCAGGGAGATCACGGCGCACAGCAGCAGCGCTGTTAGTATTCGTATTGCGCTTCTTTTCATCGAAGGCACCTCTCTTGAATCAACGAATGGCATCCCATGCCATTGTACTGTTTTTCGCATCGGTCGGCAATAGAAGACAATTGCCGCGTCAGCCTTCTTTTGCCAATTGCTGGCCCATGATCACGCCCATGACGGAGGCCATCATCAGGCCCCGCGTCCAGCCGCTGGAATCGCCCAGGCAGTGGAGCCCGGCAATGTTGGTCTGCAATGCAGGGTTCATTTTGATGCGGTTGGAATAGAATTTGAGCTCGGGGGAATACAGCAGCGTTTCATACGCCGCGAAGCCAGGCACCACCTCGTCCATGGCCTGCATGAAGTTGATAATGTTGATCATGGAGCGGTAGGGCATGGCGGCGGTAATGTCCCCCGCCACCGCGTCGGTCAGCGTGGGCCGCACGTTGGCGCGCACCAGCTCCTTCTGCCAGGTGCGCTTGCCGTCCAGAATATCGCCGAAGCGCTGCACCAGGATGTGACCGCTGCCAAGCATGTTGGTCAGCTCGCCCACCTTCTGGGCGTAGGCAATGGGCTGATTGAAAGGCTCGGTGAAGTTGTGGGAGCAGAGGATGGACAGGTTGGTGTTGTCGGTTTTCAGTTCCTTGTAGGAATGCCCGTTCACCACGGCCAGGTCATTGTCGTAGTTCTCCTGGCTCACGAATCCGCCGGGGTTCTGGCAGAAGGTGCGCACCTTGTTTTTGAAGGGCTTTGGGTAGCCCACCAGCTTGCTTTCGTACAGCACCCGGTTGACCGTTTCCATGACCTCGTTGCGCACTTCCACCCGCACGCCGATGTCCACCGTGCCGGGCTGATGGGCGATGCCGTGCTCCTCGCAGAGCTTTTCCAGCCAGTCAGCGCCCCGTCGGCCGGTGGCGACTACGGTATGCACCGCCCTGATTTCCTGCTGCACGCCGCCCTTTTCCACCGCCACGCCCACGCACTGCATGTTTTCCAGCAGCAGGTTCACGCAGTTGTAGCCAAACAGAATCTCCACGCCCTGGGCGATCAGATACTTTTCGATTTCGCCGTACAGGATCTGGGCCTTCTCAGTGCCCAGATGCCGGATGGGACAATCCACCAGCTTCAGCCCCGCACGGATGGCCCGCAGGCGGATCTTCTTGATTTCCTCGTCCTGGTTCAGGCCCTCCACATGGGTGTCCGCGCCGAAGTCCAGGTAGATTTTATCGGTATAGTCGATCATCTGCTGGGCATAGGCTTCGCCGATCAGCTCAGGCAACTGGCCGCCCACCTCGTAGGACAGGCTCAGCTTGCCGTCCGAAAACGCGCCCGCGCCGGAAAAGCCGGTGGTGA
This sequence comes from uncultured Eubacteriales bacterium, assembly GCA_900320085.1. Taxonomy (GTDB): domain Bacteria; phylum Bacillota; class Clostridia; order Christensenellales; family Aristaeellaceae; genus RUG563. The sequence continues at coordinate 3,000 of ONRC01000041.1, read as the reverse complement.
TATGGCAATAGGGCTTGCAGTTCATGCAGCGCCCGGTCTTGACCTTGGGACAGTGGCGGTTTTCGATGGATACGCCCTTTTCCACGATCATGATTTTCTTTTTGCTTCCCTGCCGCAGCAGCTCCAGCGCCGTAAAGATACCCGCCGGGCCTGCGCCGACAATCAATACATCCGTTTTCATGTTCTCTCACCGTTTGTTCATTGTAGCGGGCATTGAAACCCATAATGATTATAACGGATTCTTTACGGAATTGTCAACTATTTCTTACTGATTAATTACAGCAAAGTATAAAAATGTTACGTTTCTTTAATCGCAGCATGCCAGCTGATGCATCTCTTCGTCCGCCTGTACGCTTTCGTATACGTTCGCCTGATTCACAAAGACAGGTGCGGTTTCCTCCGCAAATCCCTTTACCTGAAATGCCAGCGCCAGCAGCGCCACGCCCGCCAGGAGACAGAGAAAATCCTTGATCTTCATCATCGGTTGTTGTCCTCCTTGTTTGGTGTCCGTCCAATAGACGAAACGGCGCGGCGAATTGTTCCAGCTTTCAAAAATTTTCTGCCAAATATCAGCAGCAGGCCCAGCCAGCCAAGGACTGGATAAGCGGAGCCGACGATTTCCTCAAAGCCCAGCAGGGAGGCCAGCCCGCACAAGCAGCCGCAAGCCCCGCCGCGCCAGGAGATACGCTGGGGAAGCAGCGTCCGCATGGCCTGTATGATTGCCGTCAGGGTGGAAAATACCGCCAGATACAGCACGACGGCGGACAAATAAAAACCCGGTTTTCCATAGTTCCGCAGCAGCACCACCATAGGCAGCGCCGCGCGATGCAGCGCCCCGGCATGAGGCAGCAGGGCGGCGTTTCCGGCCAGGAGCAAAATCAACAGCAGCACAGTGGTTATAAAAGAGATTATCTTGCGATCTTCTGCTATGCATTGCTGTGCTGCTTCGCTAATGATCCCGACAGAAAGGGTCACGTTCAGCCCGCAGTAGCCAAGCAGCTCCACCAGCGCGGTGCCAAGGTTTGGGGAAGAGAGCATTGCGTCTTGTTCCGGAATCAAACGGGCGCAAAAAAAGAAAGCCAGCAGCATCAGCGGTGTCAGGATTTTTCCGATCATGCCAAGAACTCGGATCGACCTGCTGGAAGCAGCCACGGCCGCCCCCAGGGTGAGCAATGCGCCCAGTTCCCGGGCATGGAACAGCGGCAGGTTCAGCGCGAACAGCTCTCCCGCTGCGGCGGTCATGGCCCCGCCCGCCGCTGAGAACAGCGGCAAAAGCAGTGCTTTACCCAGGCAGGGGGCATTCTCCATTTCGAATCGCTCCTGCATGATCCAGGCCGTCAAGCCGCCCATCATTCCAGCCGCCAGCGCGCACAGGCACCAGGACCAAGGCCCGTACCGGCTGAAAAAGTGCATGATTTCCCGTCCCGAGGCAAACCCCGCGCCGACCACCGCGCTGACGATGCCAAACCCCGCAGAAAAAAGCATCTCCGTCTCCCCCGCTTTCCATTCAGCTTATGCGGGAGGAACGGAGAATATTTTATTTGATTGCTTTCAGATGCTTCATCACGCTGGAGGCGACCACCCCGGTCAGCGCGCCGCAGGCCATGCCGACAAAAACAAGAATCGCCATATAATACAAAAGCTGCGGGGTGTGCAGCAGCAGCATGGACACCGCCACCTGGCCCACGTTGTGCATGACCCCGCCCACCATGCTGACCACCACCGGATGGAGGGACGGAAACCGGCTCAGGATGGACATAAACAGCATGCTCAGCACGCCGCCCGCCATGGCATACAGGATGGTGTTGAACCCGCCAAACAAAAGCCCGCTGAGCAGCACCTTCAAAATCATCAGCACCCACGCCGTAGGCAGGTCCAGCATATACACGGCAAAGATCAGCACAGAATTGGACAGGCCCAGCTTGACGCCCGGTACCCCCGCCACCGCGGGCAGCAGGCTTTCCACATAGCCCAGCACCAGCATCGTCGCCAGCAGCAGCCCGGAATACGCGGTACGGCGGGTGATTTCCCGCCTGGAAAAACGTTTCATGGGACACTCCCTTCTACATTGATCCCCTGCCATCATAGCGCTGAAACAGTTATTCGTCAAGTCAATACACGAAAAAGGAAGATCATTCGGCCCTACATTGAGTTGATATTTCCCTTGACATTTTGGGGGTTATTCGTTATACTGATTTCATGCTTGCGGAGGTTGGTCATAACGTGGCTGACTCGAAATCGATCCATTCACGCGGCACTCCCTTTTCGGGAACCCTTGATTTATAAGGCTTTCCGGATGCCCCGGGCGAAAGTGGGGCAAAGTTCTCTCCAAAAGTTCTCTCCTTTTTCCGGGAGACGATTTTGGGGTGAAATACACCTGGAGGTGTATCGAAGTGGTCATAACGGCCCTGACTCGAAATCAGGTAGGGTGAAAGCCCTCGTGGGTTCGAATCCCACCGCCTCCGCCATCGCCCAACCCGCATGAAACCCAGTGTTCATGCGGGTTTTCACGTTTTTGGGGCCGCTTTTCCTGTTCGAACTTACGGCCTCGCCGCCGCTTTCCTTTTGCCGTTTTGACCGTTTCAGGAGAGAACTCGGGAGAGAACTGAGGAGAGAACTCGCAATCGCCGGAAACCGTTGTCCCGCCTGGGTTTGCGGGCCCTGCCCGCATCCGGCCGCTGCACAAAATCGCTTCAAAAACAGCTGTTTTTCTTGCATTTTTGGATTCTCACGCTTCCGGCTGCATTTTGAGCCCGGTCAGGATCGTCTCCGCCGACGTAATCTTGGAGTGGTAATCCAGATGCGCGTATACGTTGGCCGTGGTGGAGAAATCGCTGTGGCCCAGCCATTCCTGGATCTGCTTCATGGGCACCCCGTTGGCCAGCAGCAGGCTGGCACAGCTGTGCCCTGGTGGTATAATTGCGACAAAACGGAAAAGCCTTGTGCCGCAAGGGTTTGAGCCGTTTGCCGCTGCTGATTCAATCCCTTTTCCACCTTTGA
>ONRC01000005.1 GCA_900320085.1 uncultured Eubacteriales bacterium | reverse complement strand
TCGTCGCAAGTCCGCTTCATGCGGACATTGCTCGTTTCGCCTGATTTCATCGCCGATGAAATTCCCGCCACAGGCGGTCATCGGCGATTCATCCGCCGGACCAGAAGCACAACGGCACCAGGCCAGACTTCCGCGTTTTCCCCTTATCAGCGGGAACCAAGCTGTTTTTTCATTCAAGCATTTTCCGCTATTGAGGTCCAGGAGGGCCGAAGCGCCCGGACAATGATCCAGTGGATCATTGTCAGCGTAGGCCGGGCGGCAGCCCCGTTAGAAATCTCCTGGTGCAGGTGCACGAGGGCCGCATAGGCCCTCGCCTCGTTATGATTTAAAGCGCCTTGTCATTCTTCCTTCTCCAGCGCTTGTTTCCAGGCGTCGGCCTTGAAACCGGGCACGACGGTTTTGCCCGTCACCAGCAGGGGGCGCTTGACCAGCATGCCGTCGGTTGCCAGCAAGGAAAGCATTTCTTCATCGGTCATGGCGGGCAGCTTGTCTTTCAGGTTCAGGTCGCGGTAGAGCATCCCGCTGGTGTTAAAGAATTTGCGCAGGGGCAGGCCGCTTTGCTTTTGCCAAGCGCGCAGCTCGTCGGCGGTGGGGTTCTGCTCCTTAATGGGGCGTTCGTCATAGGCAATCTGGTTTTCGTCCAGCCACTTCCGGGCTTTCTGACAGGTGGTGCATTTCGCGTAGCAGATGAATATAGGCTTCATGGGGTGCCTCCTATTTCTTCTCGTGTTCCTTCCGCCAGGCTTTGATCTGCTCCAGCCGGTCGCGGAACTTGTATTCCAGGCCCTGGTCGGTGGGCTGGTAGTACTCCCGGCCGATCAGCGAATCGGGCAGGCAGCGCATGTCGGCGATTTTGTCTTTCAGGTCGTGGGCGTACTGATAGCCCTTGCCGTAGCCCAAATCCCGCATGAGGCCGGTGACGCCGTTGCGGATGTGCAGGGGCACCGGCTCGTCCAGCTGCTTGAGGGCGTCCTCTTTCGCGGCGTTGTAGGCCACTTCCATGGCGTTGCTTTTGGGGGCCAGGCTCAGGTAAATCACCGCCTGGGTCAGGTGCACGGTGCATTCCGGCATCCCGATCAGGTGGCACGCCTGATAGGCGGCAATCGCCAATTCCAGCGCCCGGGGGTCGGCCAGGCCCACATCCTCGCTGGCGAAACGGGTCACCCGGCGGGCAACGTAAATGGGGTCCTCTCCCGCTTCCAGCATCCGGGCCAGCCAGTACACCGCCGCGTCGGGATCGGAATTGCGCATGGATTTATGCAGGGCGGAGATCAGGTTGTAGTGCTCCTCGCCGTTCTTGTCGTATAATAAAGACTTCCGCGCGGTGCATTGCTCCACGGTTTCACGGGTTACGTGGGTGACGCCGTTTTCCTCGTCACCGTTCAGCACCGCCATCTCCAGGGTGGACAGGGCCATCCGGGCGTCGCCGTTGGCGAAGGCGGCGATGAGGCGCAGCACGTCGTCGTCCGTTTCGATCTTCTGATACCCAAAGCCCCGCTGATCGGACAGCGCACGTTTCAATAAAGCAAGAAGATCATCCTCCGTTAATCCTTTCAGCACGAACACCTTGCACCGGGAAAGCAATGCGCCGTTGACCTCGAAGGAGGGGTTTTCCGTCGTCGCGCCGATGAGGATGATGCTGCCCTTTTCCACGAAGGGCAGGAAAGCATCCTGCTGGGCCTTGTTGAAGCGGTGGATTTCGTCCACGAACACGATGGTCTTGTCGCCGTACACCCGATTGCGGTCGGCCTCCTGCATCACCTCGCGGATCTCCTTGATGCCGCTGGTGACGGCGGAAAACTCGATGAACTTGGCCTGGGTCTGCCGGGCAATGACGGTGGCCAGCGTGGTTTTGCCCACCCCCGGAGGACCCCAGAAAATCATGGAGGTCACCGCGTCCTGCTCAATGATGCGGCGCAGGATGCGCCCCGGCCCCAATAAATGCTTTTGCCCCACGATCTCGTCCAGCGTCTGGGGCCGCAGCCGTGCGGCCAGGGGCTGGGCGACGGGCTGTTCCAAAAGAGATACCTGATCCTTCATGTTATGATTCCTTTGACTGTGTGATGTCAGCTGTGTTTGTGTCACAGGCTCAGCGCCTGCAGCTTTTCCGCCTGCTCCTTGATCGTGAGGGCGTCGATGATTTCGTCCAGGTCGCCGTCCAGGATGGCGTCGATCTTATACAGCGTCAGGTCGGCCCGGTGATCGGTGACGCGGCCCTGGGGGAAGTTATAGGTACGGATGCGCTCGTTGCGTTCGCCGCTGCCCACCTGGGCCTTGCGGTTCTGGGCGTAGGCCGCGTCCTTTTCCGCGCGGTACAGGTCATACAGCCGGGAGGCCAGCACCTTCATGGCCTTTTCTTTATTCTTCAATTGGCTTTTTTCGTCCTGGCAGGTGACCACCAGGCCCGTGGGCAGGTGGGTGATGCGCACGGCGGAGTCGGTGCGGTTGATGTACTGCCCGCCGTGACCGGAGGCGCGATAGGTGTCGATGCGCAGATCCTCCGGTTTGATCTCCACCTCCACGTCCTCCGCCTCCGGCAGCACGGCCACCGTGGCGGTGGAGGTGTGGATGCGGCCCCCCGCCTCCGTCACCGGCACCCGCTGGATTCGGTGCACGCCGGATTCAAACTTCATCCGGGAGAACGCGCCCACGCCGTTCAGGGTGAACACCGCTTCCTTGACGCCCTTCAATTCCGTGGTGGAAATATCCACGGGCTCAAACTGATAGCCCTTTCGCTCGGCATACCGCTGGTACATCCGCAGCAGCAGCGCGGCAAACAGCGCCGCTTCGTCGCCGCCCGCGCCGGGACGGATTTCCATGACCACGCTGCGGTCATCGTTGGGGTCATGGGGAATCAGGAACAGGCGCAGCTGGTTCCGTTCTTCCTCCTCCCGTGGCAGCAGCTCCTTTAATTCTTCCTCCGCCATCTCCGCCAGGTCGGGATCGGCCCGCATTTCCTTGGCCTGCTCGATCTGGGCCAGCAGGTTTTTGTACTGCCGCCACGCGTTCACCGCGGGCTCCAGCTGGGACATTTCCTTCAGCATCGCCTGCCACCTGGGCACGTCGGCAATGATCTCCGGCTGCGCCGTGGCGATGGTCAGCTCCTCCAGCCGGCCTTCCATGGCTTCAAACTGCGCTTCCATACATCTCCCTCTCTATACGAACGCCTTCCCCGGCAAGAGAAGGCAGGATACTTTTCTTCTTCAAAACCTAATAACAAGCATGTTACAAAGGGTAACGACGGGGCGAGGGCCTGTGCGGCCCTCGTGCACCTGCACCAGGAGATTTCATCTCCTGGACCTCAATAGCGGAGACTGCTTGAATTGGTAAATTAGCTTGGTTCCCGCAGAAGCGGGGAGGAACGCGGAAGTCTGGCTTGGTGCCGTTGTGCTTCTGGCCCGGCAGCGAAGCCGCCAGCCCGGATGCTTTGCATCCGGGGAAAGCCGGGGAATCATCCGAGGGGGAAAATTTATTTTCCCCCTCGGATGTTCCCGGGCTTTCTTGGGCCAGAAGCCCTCAAACTTTCCGTAACCCCAGCGCGTCAGGCGGAGGTTGTTGATACTCTCTACTACGTTATATCGCCAGTTGTGGGTCCAGGGTCCTCAGGACCCTGGCGCAGGTCTGGGGGCGCGCAGCCCCCAGCGTTTCCTTTACTGGCCTTAAACCTCACCCTTGAGAAGACGATCAAATCCGATCCGGTCAATCCACGTGATCGCTGGCCCGCATGGCCTGGATGGTTTTGTCGATCAGGGTATCCAGATCCCAGCCCAGCATATCCGCGCCGCGCTGGATCACGTCCCGGTCGCAGCCGGCGGCGAAACGCTTGTCCTTGAACTTCTTTTTGACGGACTTGACTTCCAGATCGTCCACCGACTTGGAGGGCCGCATCACGGCCACCGCGCCGATGAGGCCGGTCAGCTCGTCCACGGCGAAGAGCACCTTTTCCATTTCCAGCTCCGGTTCAATATCCACCGTCAGGCCAAAGCCGTGGCTGGCGGTGGCGTGGACGATGCGCTCATCGATGCCCTTTTCCCGCATGATCTCCTGGCTCTTGACGCAGTGCTGATCGGGATACAATTCAAAGTCCAGGTCGTGCAGGATGCCCACGGTCTCCCAAAAATCCTTTTCGTCGGCGTGGCCCAACTGCTCGGCGAACCAGCGCATGCAGTCGCCCACGATGCGGCCGTGCTTCAAATGAAAATCGCCCGTGTTGTATTCCTGCAAAAGCCGATACGCTTCCTCGGGGGTGGGAATCATTCTGTCATTTCCTCCTGTCATTGCCGCTGAACCGCGAAGCACTCCGGCGCGCCCGGCCCGGCGTTCAAAAATTTATGCCACAATACGTTGTATTCCTGGGGCGGCAGATGGGCCAGCATATCCGTCAGCGCTTCCCGTTCCCGGTCGCCCTCCGCGTGGCCGGGATAAGCGCAGATGACCAGCACGCCATGGGGCTTCAATAATTTCAAAGCGCTGTCTACCGCCTGGCGGGTGGTTTCCCAGTGGGTGGTCACGCTGTGGTCGCCGCCGGGCAGCCAGCCCAAATTGAATACGACCGCCGCCACAGGCTCCTTGATTTCTTCCGCCATGTGCTCATGACCCAGGCAGAACAGCTTCGCCCGGCCCATCATCCCGGCGTCCGTCAGGCGTTTGCGGGTGTTTTCCACCGCCTGGGCCTGCACGTCAAAGGCATAGACCCGTCCCGCTTCTCCCGCCAGTTTACAGAGAAACAGCGTATCGTGGCCGTTGCCCATGGTGGCGTCCACCACCGTGTCGCCGGGTTCAATGGCCCGCCTCAGGATGTCCGCCGCTAAATACCGGGCGGACTTTAATTCGTATGCCATAAAACACCTCATGCACAGCATAGCACAAAGAAAGGCGCGGAGCAAGGCGGCCGCGGTATTTCCGGTGCTTTTCCAGTTCAGTCGCTGTCCGCCGGGGAAGGCTGGCCCGCCTCCACGGCGTTGATCATGCTGGGGTCTTCGTTTTCGGTGCCGTCCACGGGAAAAATCACCGCGTGTTCAGACTCCTCCCCACCGGGACGCCGCGCCGTCAGCGCGTCGGCCAGCAGCGCGTCCACCTCCCGGCTGCCGCTGTCCGCAGAGGGCGGATGGCCGAAGGAGCGCACGTAGGCCCGGTAAAAGGAGGTGTAATCCGCAAAGCCCACCCGGGACGCCGCCTGGGCCGGGGGAATGCCGATGGACAGAAGCGTCTGCACATGGGCCATACGGCGGGCCCGCACATAGTCCTTGAGGGTGCTGCCGGTGGCCTGACGGAACAGCGCGCTCAGATAGCCCTTGGACAGGAAAAAATGCTCAGCCAGGGTGTCCAGGGTGATGGGTTCGGTATAGTGCTGATCCACCCACGCCACGATCTGCTGCTGGCTGCCGTTCCGTTTGCTGTCGGCGCTGAACGCCTGGCTGTGGCCGCTGCGGGGAATCAGCGCTGCCAGCACCGCTTCCAGATAAATCGGCATGACGGACGCCAGGGTATCCCTGCTCATGTTCCGCAGGGTCTCCATGGCTTCCAGGGTCTGCGCCAGGCCGCTGCGCTCCATGTTCCGCCAGATGGCGGCTTCGCCCTGCTCCGCCGTCACCACGCCCAATATATCCTGGGGAATGGAGGAAAGCAGCAGCATCCTGCGCTCCATCCCCACGGCCCGGGCGTCAAAATGCATGGTATAGCGCTCATACGGCGCGCTGGTGCGCACCAGCACGCCATGACGAACGCCTGGGGGAAAGGTCAGCAGCGTGCCGCTGCCGATGGGATACACGTGCCCGGCGATGAAGAAATCCACCTCGCCGGACACCACGTACACCAATTCGTAGAACGGATGCTCATGCACCGCGTAGGAACCGGTCACGCGGCTGGAAATCTTATGGGAAAACTTGCACAGGTCGCTGATCACATTGCACAGCCACATGGCCCGCGGGCTTTCCGCGCCGTGGGTCTCCCGGCTTTTCTCTGTTTCCTCCGGCATGGATTTCACTTCCTTTCACAATTATTATACGCCTTTTTTTCATGCGCGCAATGCGTCCGGGGAAAAAAACAGCATACTCCATCGCTGGGAATATTCGGTCAAGTTTTGCCCACATTCCTTAAATTTATCTATTTTGCAATATAAAGAATCGTTTTTGCAATGGCTATTTTTGTCCCGCTTCGCTATAATAGTTTTAAACCAATTGGCAAAGGACGCACCGCTTTTTACACAACCGGCTGAAAGCGGACGGGTTCCGCTTCACAATAATTGAAGGAGGACGTTTCTCATGAAGAAAATCCTGGCTCTGGCTCTTTGCCTGTGCATGGTGCTGGCCGCCGTGCCCGCGCTGGCCGCCGACCTGCTGCCCGCTGGCGACACCTATCCGCTCAAGACGGACAAGACCATCACCTGGTACTCTCAGGACTGCCTGAATCCCCATGAAAAATACGGCAACTGGACCGAATCTCCCTTCCACACCAACCTGGCCAAGCTGCTGGGCGTGAACATCGAATGGAGCTTCCCCACCACCGGCGCTGACGGCAGCTCCTTCACCAACACCATGATGGCCGATCCCGGCTCCCTTCCCAACATCATGAAGGGCTACTTCATGGACACCGCCAACCAGCTGCTGGAAGACGAAGTGATCTGGGACCTGACCGACTACATCCAGGAATACGCTCCCGCCTACTATGCCTGGCTGCAGACCAACCCCGCCTATGACCGCGCCATGAAGACCGACGATGGCCGCTACTACGCCTTCGGCTTCTTCCGTGAAGACGGCGGCTGGAACGACAGCTATCTGGGCCCGGTGGTCCGTCAGGACTGGCTGAAGGAATGCGGCCTGGAAGTGCCCACCACCATCAGCGAGCTGGAAAATGTGATCCGCGTGTTCAAGGAAAAGTATGACGCGCAGTTTGCCTTCGCCAATGACGGCCGCTTCCGTCAGGCTGGCGTGCAGGGCGCGTTCGGCGCTTACGCCACCGGCTATGTGGCCTCCGACTACGGCTGGTTCGTGAAGGACGGCAAGGTGGGCTTCGGCGCTACCCAGCCCGAATGGCGCGAATACATGAAGTGGCTGAACAAAATGTGGACCGAAGGCCTCATCGACCAGGACAGCTTCTCCCTGGACGACACCTCCATCAAGGCCAAGGTTGAAACCGGCAAATCCGGCGTTGCCTACACCTCCATGGGCCAGCTGAACCTGTGGAACAAGGACATGGGCGGCGACTACTGGATCGGCGTGCACTTCCCCACGGCTGACGACGGCTCCATCAGCAGCCAGTTCGGCGGCTTCGGCATCGGCACCCACACCACCGTCATCACCAAGACCGCCGATGAAGAAACCATGAAGCTGTGCCTGCAGATGCTGGACTACGCTTACACCCAGGAAGGCTTCCTGTTCTGGAACTACGGCATCGAAGGCGAAAGCTGGGAGATGAGCGCCGAGACCGGTCTGCCCAAGTGGACTCCCCTCGTGGCCGACGACCATGACAACGACCCCATGACCAAGTACAACGGCGCTACCTGGGGCAACAGCTGCATCCAGGCCACCAACCTGCTGTACCTGAAGAACAGCCAGACTGCTATCGAAGCCAACGACGCCTTCTTCTACACCTTCGGCAAGGACGAATACTTCGCTGACGAAGCCGTGAAGGAAAAGACCCTGGCCGTCACCGGCGGCTGGAAGTGGCCCGTGGGCATCACCTTCACCACCGACGAAAGCGACAAGCTGGACCTGCTGGGCGGCAACAGCAACCTGAACACCTATGTGGCCGAGAACTACGCCGCGTTCATCACCGGCTCCAAGGACATCGCGGACGACGCCGTTTGGGAAGCCTACCTGGCCGGCTTCGATTCCCTGAACCTGACCAAGATCCTGGAAATCCGTCAGGGCGCTCTGGACCGCTACGAAGCCCGTTAACAGCAGCCCATATACCAGTTCACCTGCGCATATGATCGCTGTATCATTCCAAGCGTGAACGGCGGGGGAGGATGCACGAGCATCCTTCCCCGCTTTGCTGTTTCCGCCATTACTCATCATCGCAAAAAAAGGGGGCTCCGCGAATGTCCGTGAAAAACGCCGGTCCCATCGCCCACTACCGCCATCTCAACTTCGGCCAGCGCGTGGTGCGGGACTGGAAACTCAATAAATGGAAGTATCTGCTCATTATCCCGGTGCTGGTGTACCTGGCCCTGTTCTGTTACAAGCCCATGTACGGCCTGGTGATCGCGTTCAAGAACTACAAGCCCACCCGCGGTATCGAGCGCAGCGCCTGGATGGACCCGTGGTACGCCTGGTTTGAAAAGTTCTTTACCGACCCGTACTTCGGCCGCCTGATCGGCAACACCTTCACCATCTCCATTCTGACCATCGTGTTCGGCTTCCCGGCTCCCATCCTGCTGGCCCTGCTGCTGAACGAAATCAACCACAACAAATTCAAGCGCACCGTGCAGACGATCACCTACATGCCCTACTTCATCTCCATGGTGGTCACCTGCGCCCTCATCCGCGTGTACTGCCAGCAGGACGGTTTGCTGTCCGACATTGTGGTATTCTTCGGAGGTGAGCGGCAAAACTGGCTGATGAATTCGGGCAATTACCGAACGATCTACATCATCTCCGAAATATGGCAGACCATCGGGTGGAACTCGATTATTTACCTGGCGGCCCTGTCCAGCATCGACCAGGAGCAGTACGAAGCCGCCCGCATCGACGGCGCGAACCGCTTCCAGCAGTGCCTGCATATCACCTTGCCCGGCCTCATGCCCACCATCACGATCCTGTTTATCCTGCGCATGGGCAACATCCTGAACGTGGGCTATGAAAAGACCCTGCTGCTGTACAACTCCAACATCTACGACGTATCCGATATTATTTCCACCTACACCTACCGCCTGTCCTTCGGCGGCGGCACGCCCCAGTATTCTTACTCCACGGCCATCGGCCTGTTCAACACCCTGGTCAACGTCGTGTTCCTGCTGGCCACCAACTTTATCAGCAGCAAGGTAAGCGACAGCAGTCTGTTCTGAGAAAGGAGGAAGCGCGAAATGTCCACCGTTGCGAAACATATTCCGGAAACCAACAAAATCAAGAAGACAACCGGCAGCAAGATCTTCGACGTGTGCAATATCATTTTCATGATCCTGCTGTGCTTTGTGACTCTGTATCCCATGTGGTACGTGCTGTGCGCCTCCTTCACGGAGAACAGCTATCTGGTGGCCCACCCCGGCGCGATCCTCTGGCCCCACGGCTTTACGGCGGGCTCCTACGGCTTGGCCTTTTCCCATCCCCTGCTGCTGAGCGGCTATAAAAACATCCTGATCGTGCTGCTGGTCTCCCTGCCGATCAACATCATTCTGACGCTGTTCTGCGGCTATGTGACCGCGTCCAAGAACCTGATGTTCAAGCCCGTCATCCAGTTCCTGGTGATGTTCACCATGTTCTTCTCCGGCGGCATGATCCCCGCCTACCTGAACGTGCGCGACCTGGGGCTGTACAACTCCCTCTGGGCCCTGATCCTGCCCGGCGCTATGAGCGTATATAACTCCATCATCTGCCGCACCGCCATCCAGGGCGTGCCGGAGAGCCTGACCGAATCGGCGTATCTGGACGGCGCCAACGACATCATCGTGGTGTTCCGCATCATCCTGCCGCTGATTATGCCCACCATCGCCGTGCTGCTGCTGTACTACGGCGTGGGCCACTGGAACGCCTGGTTCAACGCTTCCCTGTATCTGGCCGATAACGAGAAGCTGCCCATCCAGAACGTCATGCGCTCCATCCTGATCGCCAACTCCAACGTGCTCAACTCCGCCGGTTCCGACAACGACATGGTGAACCAGTACGCGGAAGCCATCAAGTATTCCACCATCATCCTCACCACCGTGCCCGTGCTGTGCATCTATCCCTTCCTGCAGAAGTACTTCGTGAAGGGCGTCATGGTCGGCGCGGTGAAAGGGTAAGAGGCAATAGGCATTAGGCAGTAGGCAGTAGGCATTAAGAAAAAGTACACACTGCGCACACTTCCTTATCTACTGCCTATTGCCTACTGCCTACTGCCTTATTAAGAAAGGAGTGCTCTTTTCTTGCCAAACTTTGACATTGTGGCCGCGTTCCGGGACAAGGCCTGGCTGGAGGATATGATCCAAAAGCTGGACAGGAAAATGCGCTTCGCCGTGGGTAAGGCCCGGGAAGTGGATTACATGCCCTATTCCACGGCGGACGGCCAGTGGAAGAAAACGGAGATCGGCTGGTGGACGAATGGCTTCTGGCCCGCCAATATGTGGCAGATGTACCGCATGACCGGGGATGAATTGTACCGAGACGAAGCGCTGCGGGCGGAAAAAATGCTGGACAAGGCGCTGATGGACTTTAAGAACCTCAGCCATGACGTGGGCTTCATGTGGCTCATTCATTCCGGGGTGCGCTATGCCCTGGAGCAGAACGCCGACAGTTATGACCGGGTGCTGTACGCCGCCGACATGCTGGCCGGACGCTTCAATCCCAACGGCTTCATCCGCGCCTGGAACGGCCAGGGCCGCGAGGGCTGGGCCATCGTGGACTGCATGATGAACCTGCCGCTGCTCTACTGGGCCACGGAAATCACCGGCGACCCGCGCTATAAGCTGATCGCCATGCGCCACGCGGACACCACGATGGCACACTTCGTCCGTCCGGACGGCTCCTGCAACCATATCGTGATTTTCGATCCGGAGACCGGCGCGTTCTTGGACAATCCCGGCGGGCAGGGCTACGAATCCGGTTCCTCCTGGAGCCGGGGCCAGAGCTGGGCGCTGTATGGCTTCGTGCTGTCCTGGCTGCATACCGGAAAGCGGGAATACCTGGATACCGCCAAGCGCATCGCCAACTACTTCATCAGCCAGATCACCGACGACTGGATGCCGCGCTGCGATTTCCGCCAGCCCGCCGAACCCGCCCTCAAGGACAACGTGGCGGGCAACGTGGCGGCCTGCGGCCTGCTGGAGCTGGCCCGGGCGCTTCCGGAGCTGGAAGGGAAATTCTACTTTGACGCCGCCCTCCGCATTCTGAAAGCCCAGGAGCAGGACGCCGCCAACTGGGAGCTGAACGACCCGGCGATCTTTACCAAGTGCACCTCCGCCTGGCACGACCTGCCCGGCCGCCACATCACCATGACCTACGGTGATTATTACTTCATCGAGGCCGTGAACAAGCTGCGCGGCGACGGGCTGCTGTTCTGGTATCCGAACCGCTGACGAAAGGAGTGCATTCATGCGTACCATCATTTCATTGAATCATAAATGGGTGTTCCGCAAGGGCGTTTCCACCCCACCCACCACGCTCCCCCGGGACTGGGACTTTGTGAACCTGCCCCACACCTGGAACGGCATTGACGGCCAAGACGGCGGCGCGGATTTCTGGCGCGGCACGGCCTGCTATGTGAAGGAGCTGTCCAAAGCCGAGCTGCCCCAGGCCGAACGCTATCTGCTGGACTTCCCGGCGGTGAACGCCTCCGCCGACGTGTATGTGAACGGCAGGCATCTGTGCCACCACGACGGCGGCTACAGCGATTTCAAGGTGGACATTACCGACGCGCTGGAGGAACAGAACCTGATCTGCGTGCTGGCCGACAACAGCGACAATGACCGGGTGTATCCCCAGCGGGCGGACTTCACCTTCTACGGCGGCCTGTATCGCGGCGCGAACCTGATTGCCGTACCTGCCGCCCATATTGACACCGAAACCGACGGCTTCCCCGGCCTGCACGTCACCCCCGAGCTGGACGGTGAAAAGGCTGACGTGAAAATCGAAACCAGGCTGGTAAACGCCGACGCCGCCCTGACCCTGCGCTATGCCATCCTGGACGCAGAAGGAAAGACCGTGGCGGAAACCGTTTCCAACGAAACGGAAGCCACCCTGACGCTGAACTCCGTTCACCGCTGGCACGGCAAGAAGGACCCCTATCTGTACACCGCCGTCGTGACGCTGCTCAGGGGCGGGGAAGAGCTGGACGCCGTCTGCACCCGGTTCGGCTGCCGCGAATACAGCATTGACCCGGAAAAGGGCTTCATTCTGAACGGCGAACTGTACCCCCTCCGGGGCGTATGCCGCCACCAGGACCGCCCCAACATCGGCAACGCGCTGCTGCCCTGCCATCATGAGGAAGACATTGCCCTGATTCTGGAAGTCGGCGCCAACACCATCCGCCTGGCTCACTACCAGCAGGCGCAGTACCTGTACGACCTGTGCGATGAAAAGGGCCTGGTGATCTGGGCGGAAATCCCCTACATCTCCGCCCACATGGAAAATGGCCGGGCCAACACCATTTCCCAGATGCGGGAGCTGATCACCCAGAACTACAACCATGCCTCCATCGTGGTCTGGGGCCTGTCCAACGAAATCACCATGATGACCCCCACCAACGACGACATGCTGGAGAATCACCATATCCTGAATGATATGGCCCATCAAATGGACGCCACCCGGCCCACCGTCATGGCCTGCGTGTCCATGTGCTCCATCGACGACCCCATCGTGCGCATCCCCGACGTGATCAGCTACAACCTGTATTTCGGCTGGTACGGCGGCAAGCCCAGTATGACCGGCCCCTGGCTGGATGAGTTCCACGCCAAGTATCCTGAAACGCCCATCGGCGTCAGCGAGTACGGCGCGGAGGCCCTGAACTGGCACACCGGCCGGCCCCACCAGGGCGATTACAGCGAGGAATACCAGGCCTTCTACCACGAAGAACATATCAAGCAGTTGTTTACCCGTCCCTACGTCTGGGCCACCCACGTGTGGAACATGTTCGACTTTGCCGCCGACGGCCGCAACGAGGGCGGCGAAAACGGCATGAACCACAAGGGCCTGGTCACCTTCGACCGCAAGTACAAGAAGGATTCCTTCTACGCCTACAAGGCCTGGCTCAGCGACGAGCCCTTCGTGCACATCTGCGGCAAGCGGTACATCGACCGGGTGGAGAACCCCAGCCATATCACCGTGTATTCCAACCAGCCCGAGGTGGAGCTCTTCGCCAACGGCGTCAGCCTGGGCAAAAAGACCGCGGAGGATCACTTCTTCCGCTTCGACGCGCCCAACGACGGCGTGACGCAGCTGACAGCCGTAGCCGGGGAATGCCGGGATGAAGCCTGCTTCCGTCATGTGGACGAGCCCAACCCCGCCTACATTTTCAAGGAGGAAGGGGCCATCCTGTCCTGGCAGGAGATCAACGAGATCGACGGCTTCTATTCCCTGAACGACACCCTGGGCGACATCGGCGCAAGCGAAGCGGGCAAGGCCCTGCTGGACACCGAAGTGCTGCCCCGGATTCCCGAGCGGAAGGGTCCGCTGGGGGACGACAAGGAAAGCGACACCATGAAGAAGATCCGCCAGAGCTTCACCGTGGTGCGCCTCATCCGCCTCAGCCGCGCGCCCTTCACCAAGGAAGAACTGCTGGATATCAACGCCAAGCTGAACGCCATTCCCAAGGCATAATCGGACGCTGTCCCGCGCTTATACGGGAAACAAAAGCCAACAGCGGAGGGGCCTGCGCCTGCTCCGCTGTTGGCTTTTCCTCAGCATTTTCTGACAATTCAGCACCTTTTCTGTATCTTTCAGGCGTTCCCTCTGGCGGAAACGGCGGCGGTATGGTATACTTTCTCCGTCACAAGGAACCGGGGCGCGGCGTGTGCCGCGTTCCGCAAGAGATACAAGGAGGTTAGAACCATGTCCCAGTTCACCACGCCGCTCAACGCCAACCCCCAGAAAGCCCCCAGGAAGGCGGGCAAAAAAGGCACGCTGGGCCTGATCGTGGCGGTTGTGATCATTTTGATCGCGCTGATCGTGTTCTTCCGCTGCACCGTGCAGATCGATACCGGCTATACCGCCATCGTGACCACCTTCGGTAAGGTGGAGGATTACACCATGGAGGCCGGCTTCCATTTGAAGAGCCCCTTCCAGGAGGTCATCCTGATGGACAACCGGGAGCAGAAAACGCCCTTCTCCACCCAGGCGTTCTCCAGCGACATCCAGCAGGTGGACATCGTGGGCTCCATCAACTACGCCATCAACAAGTCCACCGCCATGACCCTGTTCAAGGAAGTCGGCACGGATTACTTCAACAAGCTGGTCAATCCCCGGATGCTGGAAAACACGAAGGCCGTGTTCTCCAAGTACACCGCTGAAAACCTGGTCAGCGCCCGGGAGCAATTGTCCATCCAGATCCGCGACAACCTGAGCCGCGAAATGGAGCGCTACGGCATTTCCATCATCAGCGTGTCCATTGAAAACATCGACTTCACCGACGCCTTCACCGACGCCGTCGAAGCCAAGCAGGTCGCCGCCCAGCGCAAACTCCAGGCCGAGATCGAACAGGAACAGAAGACCATGGAAACCGAGCAGCAGGCGGAGCGCCAGAAGATCGAAGCCGACGCCAAGGCCGCCGTGGTGAAGATCAACGCCGATGCCGAAGCCTATTCCACCCGCGTGAAGGCCGAAGCGGAAGCCGAAGCGAATAAAAAAATCGCCGAGAGCCTGACCGACAACCTGATCCAGTTCACCCAGATAAACACCTGGAACGGCCAGCTGCCCACCTACGTTTCCGGCGGCGCGGCGGAAGCCCTGCCCGTGCTGAGCCTGAACGCCGTCCAGCAGCCCGAGGCCGGAACCACAGCGGAATAAACCCAACGTTCTTACGCCTGACCGGGGAAACCCGGCCGGGCTTTTTTGCTGTCTGAAAGGAAGCTGATTGCTGTTGGCCATCCGCTATTTTTTGTTTTACATTCCACTGTGTTTGCGGTATAATGATAGCGGTGAAAATTGAGCTTCAAGGGAGGGTTGGCCATGGCGTTTGCGCACCTGCATCTGCATACGGAATACAGCCTGCTGGACGGCGCGTGCCAGATCAAAAAGGTGGTTCAGCGCGTGAAAGAGCTGGGCATGGACGCCTGCGCCATCACCGACCACGGCGTGCTGTACGGCGCGGTGGAGTTTTATCAAGCGTGCAAGGACGTGGGCATCCATCCTGTGATTGGGTGCGAAGTGTACGTCTGCCCCGACATGGAGGACAAGCGCTCCCTCTCCCGGGAATACAGCCATTTGATTTTGCTGTGCGAAAACGAAACGGGCTACCGGAATTTAATGTACCTGGTCAGCGAAGCGTTTACCCGTGGGTTTTATTATAAGCCCCGCATGGACTATGCCCTGATCCGTCAGCACCATGAAGGGCTGATCGCCCTGTCCGCCTGCATCTCCGGCGACCTGCCGAAGTGCCTGCTGGACGAACGCTATGACGACGCGGAAAAGTACATCCGGGAAATGTCGGAATTGTTTGGCCCCGACCACTTTTATATTGAGGTCATGGATCACGGCCTGGACGAGGAAAAGGCCGTGCGGCCTCGGCTGATCGAAATGAGCCGACGCACCGGCATTCCGCTGGTGACCACCAACGACTGCCACTACCTGACCCGCCGGGACGCCGACGCCCAGGAGGTGCTGATGTGCATCCAGATGGGCAAGACCCTGGAGGACGACAACCGGATGCGCCAGCACACCCAGGAACTGTATGTAAAATCCGAACAGGAAATGCGGGATCTGTTCCCCGAGCTGGAGGAGGCCATCCAGCGCACCGAGGAAATCGCCCAGCGCTGCCAGGTGGAGTTTGATTTCCACACCGTCCACCTGCCCCGCTACGACGTGCCCGCCGGCGAAACGGCGGATTCCATGCTGCGGCGGCTGTGCGAGGAAGGCTTCGCCAAGCGCTACGCCCCCGACAACCAGACCGCCCGGGAACGGCTGGAATATGAATTGTCCGTCATCACCCGCATGGGCTATGTGGATTATTTCCTGATCGTGTGGGACTTCATCAAGTACGCCAAGGACAACGGCATCATGGTGGGCCCCGGGCGCGGCAGCGGCGCGGGCAGCATCGTGGCCTACTGCCTGAACATCACCATGCTGGACCCGCTGAAATACCAGCTGCTCTTTGAGCGCTTCCTGAACCCGGAGCGGGTGTCCATGCCCGATATCGACGTGGACTTCTGCTACGAGCGGCGGCAGGAGGTGATCGACTACGTGGCGCGGAAGTACGGCCATGACCACGTGTGCCAGATCATCACCTTCGGCACCATGGCCGCCCGGGGCGTGCTGCGGGACGTGGGGCGGGTGCTGGGCTATTCCTATGCGGAGGTGGACGTTGTCGCCAAGGCCGTGCCCATGGCGCTGGACATGACGCTGGAAAAGGCCATGCAGCAAAACAAGGAACTGCGGGACATGTACGAATCCGACCCCAAGGTGAAGCGCTTGATCGATACGGGCCTGACGCTGGAGGGGATGCCCCGCCACGCCTCCACCCACGCGGCGGGCGTGCTCATCACCCGGGAGCCCGCCGTGCATTACGTGCCCCTGCAGACCAACGACGACGTGATCACCACCCAGTTCCCCATGGGCATCATCGAAAAGCTGGGCCTTTTAAAGATGGACTTCCTGGGCCTGCGCACCCTGACCGTCATCCGGGACACGCTGGACATGATCGAAAAGCGGGGCATCCATTTAAAGCCCGAGGACATCCCCATGGACGACGAGGGCGTGTTCGATATGATCTGCGCGGGCGACACCGACGGGGTGTTCCAGCTGGAAGGCGGCGGGATGCGCACATTCCTGACCAATATGCGGCCCCGGAGCTTTGAGGACATCATCGCCGCCATTTCCCTCTACCGCCCCGGCCCCATGGAATCCATTCCCCGCTACATCCGGGGCAAACAGCACCCGGAAACCGTGCAGTACAAAACCCCGCTGCTGGCCCCCATCCTGGACGTGACCTATGGCTGCATGGTGTACCAGGAGCAGGTGATGCAGATCGTGCGCGACCTGGCGGGCTATTCCTACGGCCGCAGCGACCTGGTGCGCCGCGCCATGGCGAAGAAGAAAAAAGACGTGATGGCGAAGGAACGCAAGAACTTCGTCTACGGCTCCGAGGAAGACCACATTCCCGGCGCGGTGGCCAAGGGCGTTTCCCCGGAGGTGGCGGAATCCATCTTCGACGAAATGACTTCTTTCGCCTCCTACGCCTTCAACAAGCCCCACGCCGCCTGCTACGCGGTGGTGGCCTTGCAGACGGGCTATCTGAAATACCATTACCCCGCCGAGTTCATGGCGGCGCTGATGAATTCCGTCACCGGCAACAGCGCCAAGATCGCCGCGTATATTTATTACTGCCGCCAGAAGGGCATCCCCATCCTGCCGCCGCGCATCAATTCCTCCTTCTATGCCTTCACTGTGGACACGGACAAGGACGGCAAGCAGGGCATCCGGTTCGGTATGGGCGGGGTCAAGAACGTGGGGGAGAAGGCGGTGGAATCCATCGTCCGCGACCGGTTCAACCACGGCCCCTTCCGGGATATTTTTGATTTCTGCCGAAGGGTCGCCGGGGAGGATGTGAACAAGCGGGCCGTGGAAAGCCTCATCAAGGCGGGCTGCTTTGACGGCCTGGGGGCCAGCCGCGCCCAGTGCGTGGCGGTGTACGAATCCGCCATGGACGCCCAGCTCAACCAGCGCAAGCAGAACGTGACGGGCCAGATTTCCCTGTTCGATTTCGGCCAGCCCGCCGAGGAGCTGCGTACGGAAGAAACCTTCCCACCCATGCCGGAGTATCCGTTAAAAGAATTACTGTCCCAGGAAAAGGAAATGACGGGGGTCTATTGCAGCGCCCACCCGCTGGACGAATACGCCGACCAGCTGAAAAACCTGCCGGTGAACACGGCGTATCTGGCTGAGATGGAAGACCGGGAGGACAAGGGTCTTTCCGAGGATGGCCGCAAGGTGGTCATGGGCGGCATCATCGTGGAGGCCCACAGCAAGGCCACGCGGAAAGGCGGGCTGATGGGCTTTTTCACCCTGGAGGATCAGACCGGCCAGGTGGAATGCCTCATGTTCCCCAAAATCTACGAGCGCTATGGCCGCTCCCTCGCCGCCGACCAGGCGGTGCTGGTGACGGGCAGGCTGTCCGTGCGGGACGACGAGGATACAAAATTATTGGCCGATATGGTGGAGCCCCTGGGCGAAGCCATCCCCAAGCCCGTCGAAACCCGCACCGACGCCCAGATCGCCAAGGAAGCGAAAACCAAGCTGTATCTGCGCATGAGCCGGGAGCAGATGCCCCACATCCAGACCATGCTGCTGCAATCGCCGGGGAACGTTCCGGTGTACATCAACCTGCCGGAGGAGGGCATCACCCTGCTCTGCCCCCGCCAGCTGTGGGTGAAGGACGCGAACCTGACCAAAACGTCCCTGCTCTTTGACCTGGACGAACAAGACATGAAGGTGGTGGAGAAGCCGTGACCCCGATGACCCTGACTGTGCCCGCGAAGCAGGAATGGGCGCTGGTGCTGCGCATGGCCGCCAGCGGCGTGGGCGCGCTGTATAACCTGCCGCTGGACCTGATGGACGACCTGTGCACCGCCGTGGAGGAAAGCTGCGATTTGCTGCTGCATCAGGATTTCATCGCCGAAACCCTGACCCTTTCCTGTGAGCAGAAGCCCGACGGCCTCCACGTGAGCCTCACCGCCCAGGAGCGCACCCGGTGCGAGGAAGAAGAAAAAGCCGACGCGGACATCGCCCAGCTGATCATTCAAACGCTGGTGCGGGAAGTGACCCTGGATCAGGACGAAGGGGGCGTGCACTGCGTCCATATGACGCTGCCCGCCGGGGTGTGACGCCATGGCGATGGATGCCGCTTTGATGCACGCCACGGCGTGCGAATTTGCCCTGTCCCGAACCGAGGAGGCGCTGAACGCGGCGCTGGACGCCTGCCTGCCGCTGTGCGCCCTGATCGCTCGGCGGTTTTTGAGCCGCGGCGCGGAGTACGACGATCTTTACCAGGTGGCGTGTCTGGCCTGCGTGAACGCGCTCAAGGGCTTTGAGCCGGAGCGCGGGCTCAAATTCACCAGCTACGTAACCCCCACCGTCACCGGCGCGGTGCGCAATTACCTGCGGGATCAGGCGCCGCTTTTGCGCGCGCCCCGGGCCCTGCGGCAGCAGGCCATGGACGTGGAAAAAGCCCGGGACGCTTACCTGAACCGATACCACGCCGAGCCCTCCGCCCGGCAGCTGGCTGACATCCTGGGCTGGGAAATCGGGCGGGTGCTGGCCGCGTGGAATTATCTTTCCTCCACCCGGGTTTCCTCCCTGGAGGAAACGGACGAAAACGGGCTGACCCTGGCGGAGCGCCTGCCGTTTTCAGAAGCGGGCTTTGAGCGGATGGAGCAGCGGGAGGATTTGGCCCGCGCCATGTCAGCATTGACCGAGGAAGAAAAACTATTGTTGAACCTTCGCTTTACCCAGTGCTTGTCCCAGCGGGACGCCGCCGCGCGGATGAACAAAACCCAGATGCAGGTATCCCGTATGGAGCGGCGTATCCTGGCCGCCCTGCGAAAGGAGTTGACGGAACAGCCATGAAAGTGCAGCCCCAACTGAACGTGCGGAAAGCGGCGCTGTATTCCATTGTCATCAACGCTTTGCAGATCGTGGCGGTACTGGCCCTGGCCGCCTACATCCTGTCCGACGGGGTGAACCAGGCGCTTCACGGCCCTATGGGGGATATCGTGGTGCTGCTGCTGGCGGCGGTGGTGTCCTGGGGCGCGGTGATGGATATTCGGGAGGCGTACAAGGCGGGCAAGCTGTCCTTCAAGCTCCGGGGCCTGGACGAAACCGTGAATCAGATGAGCGAAATGAACATCGCCCTCCGCGCCCAGCGCCACGATTTCCTGAACCATTTGCAGGTGGTGTACAGCCTGATCGAGATGCGGGAATACGAGGAAGCGAACCGCTATATCGAGCAGGTGTACGGCGACATCCAATCCCTGAGCCAGGCGCTCAAAACCCGCTGCGCGCCGGTGAACGCCCTGCTGCGCGCCAAGATGGCGGAGGCGAATCAGCGGGGCATTCAGGCGGAATGCGCGGTGCACGCCGCGTGGGAGGATCTGCCCCTGCCCGCCTGGGAAATGTGCCGCGTGCTGAGCAACCTGATCGACAACGCCATGGACGCGCTGAAGGAATGCCCCGATCCCCGCATCTGGATCACCCTGGGGGAGGACGTGAAAAGCTATTCCTTCGAGGTGAAGAACAACGGCCCGGCCATTCCCGAAAAGAACCTGGCGTCCATCTTTGAGGCGGGCTTTTCCGGCAAGGGCGAGGGCCGGGGCATGGGCCTGTATATCGCCCGGGAAACCATGCGCGGCGCGGAAGGCGATCTGACCGTGGAAAGCAATGAGGCTTTCACCGCTTTCCGGGGGTTCCTGCCCAAATCGCTTCCCACCAAGGAGGAGGAAGCCCGTTGACGGGCCATGTCGTTTCTGGCGGAATAATGAATAAATATTATATTTATTCATTTATTTCAGAATTATATGAATAAAATTTCATTTTAACCCTTGACAAACGCATTTTCTGCGGTATAATCTACGTGTATTTATTCAGAGAAGGAGTAAGGAACGATGGACAAGAGCAAGATCAAGAAAGTCGTATTGGCATATTCGGGAGGCCTGGACACCTCCATTATTATTCCCTGGCTGAAGGAAAACTACAACAACTGCGAAGTCATCGCCGTGTCCGGCAACGTGGGCCAGGCGGACGAGCTGGAGGGCCTGGAGGAAAAAGCGCTGAAAACCGGCGCGTCCAAGCTGTACGTCCTCGACCTGACCGACGACTACGTGGACAACTACATCATCCCCACCATGCAGGCGGGCGCGGTGTATGAAGAATACCTGCTGGGCACCAGCCATGCCCGGCCCTGCATCGCCAAGGGCCTGGTGGAAATTGCGCTGAAAGAGAACGCCGACGCCATCTGCCACGGCTGCACCGGCAAGGGCAACGACCAGGTGCGTTTCGAGCTGGCCATCAAGCATTTCGCCCCCAACATGCCCATCATCGCCCCCTGGCGGGAATGGGACATCAAGAGCCGCGACGAGGAAATCGACTACGCCGAGGCCCACAACGTGCCCCTGAAAATCAACCGGGAAACCAACTATTCCAAGGACAAGAACCTGTGGCACCTGAGCCATGAGGGCCTGGACCTGGAAGACACCGGCAACGAGCCCCAGTATGAGAAGCCCGGCTTCCTGGAAATGGGCGTGTCGCCCCTTCAGGCGCCCGACGAACCCACCTATATCACCCTGGACTTTGACCAGGGCAAGCCCGTCAAGCTGAACGGCGAAGCCATGAGCGCCAAGGAAATCATCCTGAAGCTCAACGAGCTGGGCGGCAAGAACGGCATCGGCCTGCTGGACATCGTGGAGAACCGGCTGGTGGGCATGAAGTGCCGCGGCGTGTACGAGACCCCCGGCGGCACCATCCTGTACAAAGCCCATGAATATCTGGAAAGCGTCTGCCTGGACAAGATGACCGCCCACGAAAAGCAGCGCCTTTCCATCACCTTCGCCGAGCTGGTGTACAACGGCCAGTGGTTCACCCCCCTGCGGGAAGCCCTCACCGCCTTCGTCAACAAGACCCAGGAGAAGGTCACCGGCACGGTGAAGCTCAAGCTCTACAAGGGCAACATCATCAAGGCCGGCGTGTGGAGCGAATACTCCCTGTACTCCGAAAACATCGCCACCTTCGGCGCGTCCGATTACAACCAGCAGGACGCCGCGGGCTTCATCAACCTGTTCGGATTGCCCATCAAGGTGCAGGCCATGGTGGACGGCAAAAAGTAAAAAAGCAAAATATCATCGCCGCGTTTTTTCAGAAAACGCGGCGATTTTGCATATTTTTTTCCAGAAAAGTATTGACATGATCAAAAACGTATGCTATCATCTAAAATTGCACCAGTGTCGAACAGGTGCGCCTTTTTCCCTATGGTCATACGGCTTCCTGTTAAAAAATGACAAGGCCGATGGGGTAGGGGAAATATGCGCTTTTTTCGGTTTCTGGGCAGCCAATGAAGGGGTGATAGCTTTATGGTGCACGAGGTCCAAATGGGGAAGCTGCGAAAGCGCATGAGCTTCTCGCGCATCGACGAGGTTCTGGACATGCCCAACCTGATCGAGGTGCAGAAAAACAGCTATAAGCGTTTTCTGACCGAAGATCTGAAAGAGGTTCTGGCGGACGTGTCTCCCATCACGGATTACAGCGAAAATCTGGTGTTGGAATTCGTCGATTACTCGCTCGACGGCACGCCCAAGAATTCTGTGGAGCGGTGCAAGGAACGCGACCTGACCTACGCGGCCCCGCTGAAGGTTTTCGTCCGCCTGAAGAACCGGGAGACCGGCGAAATCAAGGAATCGGAAGTCTTTATGGGTGATTTCCCGCTGATGACCGAGCATGGCACTTTTATCATCAATGGCGCGGAGCGCGTCATTGTCAGCCAGCTGGTGCGTTCGCCCGGCGCTTATTTCGGCGACACCATCGACAAGTCGGGCAAGCACCTGTTCTCCTCCCAGATCATCCCCAACCGGGGCGCCTGGCTGGAATATGAAACCGACAACAACGATGTGCTGTGGGTGCGTATTGACCGCGCCCGCAAGCTGCCCATCACGGTGCTTCTGCGTGCGCTGGGCTACGGCACCGACCAGGAAATTTATGACCTGCTGGGCGAGGACGAACGGCTGATGGCCACCATCGCCCGCTCCGACCAGACCAAGACCCAGACCCAGGGCCTGCTGGAAATCTACAAGCGCCAGAAGCCCGGCGAGCCGCCCACCGAGGACGGCGCCCGCGCCCTGCTGCGCAGCCTGTTCTTTGACCCCAAGCGCTATGACCTGATGCGCGTGGGCCGCTATAAGTTCAATAAGAAGCTGGGCCTGTCCGCCCGTATCGCGGGCCAGGTGGCCGCCGAGGACATTATCAACCCCATCAGCGGCGAAGTGATGGTGGAAAAGGGCAATGTGATCTCCCGCGAAACCGCCATTGAGATCCAGAATGCCGGTGTGAACGCGGTGCTTTTGCAGTGCGAAAACGTGGTGCACAAGGTGCTGGGCAACAACTTTGCCGACGCCCGGGGCTTCCTGCCCTTCGATCCCAGGGAAGCGGGCATCCTGGAAATGGTGCACCTGCCCACTTTGCTTAAAATCATCGAAGAAACCCCCGCCGAGGATTTGAAGCGGGTCGTTTCCGAAAACGTATACAACCTGGTGCCCAAGCACATCATCATCGACGACATCGTGGCCTCCGTCAGCTATCTGCTGGGCCTGCCCTACGGTGTGGGCACCATCGACGATATCGACCATCTGGGCAACCGCCGCCTGCGCAGCGTGGGCGAGCTGCTGCAAAACCAGGTGCGCATCGGCTTAAGTCGCCTGGAGCGCGTGGTGCGCGAGCGCATGGCCATTCAGGACGCCAACGACGTCAAGCCCGGCGAACTGATCAACATCCGCCCGGTGTCCGCCGCCATCAAGGAGTTCTTCGGCTCCTCCCAGCTGTCCCAGTTCATGGACCAGCCCAACCCCCTGGCGGAGCTGACCCACAAGCGCCGTCTGTCCGCTCTGGGCCCCGGCGGCCTGAACCGCGACCGCGCCAGCATGGAAGTGCGCGACGTGCACTATTCCCACTACGCCCGCATCTGCCCCATCGAGACGCCTGAAGGCCCCAACATCGGCCTGATCGGCTCTCTGGCCACCTACGCCCGCATCAACGAGTACGGCTTCATCGAAGCGCCTTACCGCAAGGTGAACAAGGAAACGGGCCAGGTGACGGACGAAATCGTCTACATGACCGCCGACGAGGAAGACAACTATAAGGTGGGCCAGGCCAAGGAGCCCCTGGACGAAAACAACCGCTTCATCAACAAGCGCGTCGTGGTGCGTTGGCGCGACGAGACCATCGAAGTGCCCGCCAAGGACGTGGACTATATCGACGTGTCGCCCAAGCAGGTGGTGTCCGTGGCCACGGCCATGATCCCCTTCCTGGAAAACGACGACGCCAACCGCGCCCTGATGGGCTCCAACATGCAGCGTCAGGCCGTGCCGCTGCTGGTGCCCGAAGCCCCCATCGTGGGCACCGGCATGGAATACAAGGCCGCCCACGACTCCGGCGTGGTGCTGCTTTCCAAGCACGCGGGCACGGTGTATTCCGTGGCGGCGGACGAAGTGGTCATTCAGGACGAGCTGGGCGAAAAGCACAGCTACCACCTGACCAAGTTCGCCCGCTCCAACCAGGGCACCTGCATCAACCAGCGCCCCCGCGTCTATCAGGGACAGAAGATCGAAGTGGGCGACCTGCTGGCCGACGGCCCCTCCACCGAGAACGGCGAAATCGGCCTGGGCAAGAATATGCTCATCGGCTTCATGACCTGGGAAGGCTACAACTACGAGGACGCCGTGCTGATCAGCGAACGCCTGGTCAAGTACGACAAATACACCTCCATTCATATTGAAGAATACGAGTCCGAAGCCCGCGAAACCAAGCTGGGCCCGGAAGAAATCACCCGCGATATTCCCAACGTGGGCGAGGACGCGGTGCGCGATCTGGACGAAAACGGCATCATCCGCATCGGCGCGGAGGTGCGCAGCGGCGACATCCTGGTGGGCAAAGTCACCCCCAAGGGCGAAACCGAGCTGACCGCCGAGGAACGCCTGCTGCGGGCCATCTTTGGTGAAAAAGCCCGCGAAGTGCGCGACACCTCCTTGAAGGTTCCTCACGGCGAGGGCGGCATCATCGTGGACGTGAAGATTTTCACCCGTGAAAACAAGGACGAGCTGAGCCCCGGCGTCAACGAAATGGTGCGCGTGTATATCGCGCAGAAGAGAAAGATCTCCGTCGGCGACAAGATGTCCGGGCGCCACGGCAACAAGGGCGTCGTGTCCCGTATCCTGCGCGAGGAGGACATGCCCTTCCTGCCCGACGGAACGCCGCTGGACATCGTGCTGAACCCCCTGGGTGTGCCTTCCCGTATGAACATCGGGCAGGTGCTGGAGGTCCACCTTGGCATCGCGGCCCGGACCCTGGGCTGGCACATCGCGACCCCCGTGTTTGACGGCGCGACCAAGGAAGATATTGAAGAATGTCTGCAAAAGGCCGGTTTGCGTCCCGACGGCAAGACCATCCTGTACGACGGCCGCACCGGCGATCCCTTTGAAAACCCCGTTACCGTGGGCATCATGTACTTCCTGAAGCTGCACCATCTGGTGGACGACAAGATGCACGCCCGCTCCACCGGCCCTTACTCCCTCGTCACGCAGCAGCCTCTGGGCGGCAAGGCCCAGTTCGGCGGCCAGCGCTTTGGCGAGATGGAAGTGTGGGCGCTGGAAGCCTACGGCGCTGCGAACACATTGCAGGAAATCCTGACCGTCAAGTCCGACGACATCGTGGGCCGCGTCAAGACCTACGAAGCCATCGTGAAGGGCCAGAACATCCCCACGCCCGGCGTGCCCGAATCCTTCAAGGTGCTCATCAAGGAGCTGCAGGCCCTGGCGCTGGATATCCGCGTGCTGAACGAAAACAAGGAAGAAATCGAAATCCGCGAGCTGGACGACGAGGACGACGATCTGGGCGATTCCATCCCCGCCGGACGCGAGCCCCTGCCCGAGACGGATTACGACGACGCGCCTGCCCTGGACGAAACCGATTCGCTGGAGCTGGACGAAGATATCACCTTGGACGACGATTTTGCCGACTTCGAGGCCGACGATATGCTGGATGACCTGAAGCTGGACGACGATGACGACTTAGAATAAGCCGGGGTTTATCTGATAGGCAGAAGATTTTTAGAGTGCAGAGTTCAGAGTACAGATAAGATAGTGAGTGCTCTGCGCAAATCGAAATTGATCGGGTATATCATCTGAACTCTGTACTCTGAACTCTGCACACTCGGCCCCGACTGTTCAACCCGCGCCACAACGGAGGGAGTTTGTATCCATGTTTGAACTGACAAATTTAGATTCCATCCAAATCGGCATGGCCTCTTCCGAGCAGATCCTCGCCTGGAGCTACGGCGAGGTGAGCAAGCCCGAGACCATCAACTACCGCACCTTGAAGCCGGAACGCGACGGATTGTACTGCGAGCGCATCTTTGGACCCCAGAAGGATTGGGAATGCTCCTGCGGCAAGTATAAGCGCGTCAAGTTCAAGAATAAAGAAATGGTCTGCGACAAGTGCGGCGTCCAGATCACCCGGGCCAAGGTGCGCCGCGAGCGCATGGGCCATATCGCCCTGGCCGCGCCGGTCAGCCACATCTGGTATTTTAAGGGCATTCCCTCCCGGATGGGCATGCTGCTGGACGTGAGCCCCCGCGCCCTGGAAAAGGTGCTGTACTTCGCTTCCTATATCGTGCTGAACCCCGGCAACGAAGCGGTCACCAAGGTGGCCCGCAACGAATTGATCACCGACTCCAAGTATCGTTCCATCATGGCGATGAGCGAGGAGGAGCGCGGCGATTTCAAAGCCGGCATCGGCGCGGAAGCGGTGAAGGAAATGCTGCTGGCGCTGGATCTGGAAGCGCTCAGCGTCAGCCTGAAAAAAGAGATCAACGACCTGATCGAAAAGGAACGGGACCGGGAGAGCGAAGGCCAGAAGCGCACCCACGCGGTCAAGCGCCTGGAAGTGGTGGAGGCCTTCCGCCTGAGCCACAACAAGCCCGAATGGATGATCATGGACGTGGTGCCCGTCATTCCCCCGGACCTGCGCCCCATGGTGCAGCTGGACGGCGGCCGGTTCGCCACCTCCGACCTGAACGACCTGTACCGCCGGGTCATCAACCGCAACAACCGCTTAAAGAGGATGCTGGAGCTGGGCACCCCGGACATCATCGTGCGCAATGAAAAGCGTATGCTGCAGGAGGCCGTGGACGCCCTGATCGACAACGGCCGCCGCGGACGGCCCGTCACCGGCCCCGGCAACCGGCCCTTAAAA
This sequence comes from uncultured Eubacteriales bacterium, assembly GCA_900320085.1. GTDB lineage: Bacteria > Bacillota > Clostridia > Christensenellales > Aristaeellaceae > RUG563. Next base: position 80,410 of record ONRC01000005.1, on the reverse strand, counting down.
TCCCTGTCCGATCTGCTGCGCGGCAAGCAGGGCCGTTTCCGTCAGAACCTGCTGGGCAAGCGCGTGGACTACTCCGGCCGTTCCGTTATCGTCGTCGGCCCCGAACTCAAGCTCTATCAGTGCGGCCTGCCCAAGGACATGGCGCTGGAGCTGTTCAAGCCCTTCGTGATGGAAAAGCTGGTTTCCTTAAAGATCGCCCACAACGTCAAGTCCGCCAAGCGCATGGTGGAAAAGGTGAAGCCCGAGGTGTGGGACATCCTGGAGGATGTCATCAAGGAGCATCCCGTGCTGCTGAACCGCGCGCCCACCCTGCACCGTCTGGGCATTCAGGCCTTTGAGCCCATCCTGGTGGAAGGTAAGGCCATCCGCCTGCATCCCCTGGCCTGCACCGCCTACAACGCCGACTTCGACGGCGACCAGATGGCCGTGCACGTACCGCTCAGCATGGAAGCCCAGGCCGAGGCCCGGTTCCTGATGCTGTGCGCCAACAACATCATGAAGCCCCAGGACGGCATGCCCGTTATCAGCCCCACCCAGGACATGGTGATCGGCTGCCACTACCTGACCATCACCCGGGACGACGCCAAGGGCGCGGGCCGTGTGTTCGCTTCCCCTGACGAAGCCATGATGGCTTACCAGTGCGCTCAGATCTCTCTGCAGGCCCCCATCAAGGTCCGCATCGAGCGCACCTGGGAGGGCGTGACCGAGCGCCGCGTCATCGACACCACCCTGGGCCTGCTGATCTTCAACAATGTGATCCCCCAGGATCTGGGCTTCAAGCCCCGCAACACCCTGGACGACCAGTTCGTGCTGGAGATCGACCACAAGGTCATCAAGAAGGACCTGGGCCAGATCGTGGAAAAGTGCTTCCACGTCCACGGCGAAAGCCAGACGGCCGCCGTGCTGGATGCCATCAAGAACCTGGGGTACAAGTATTCCACCCGCGGCGCCATCACCGTGTCCGTGGGCGACATCATCATCCCGCCCGAAAAGCAGACCTGGCTGAAGGAAACCGACGACCTGGTGGCCAGCATCAACCGCAAGTACCGCCGCGGCGAAATGAGCGAGGATGAACGCTACCGCATGGTCATCGACGCCTGGCAGAGCACCACCAACCGGCTGAAGAACCGAGTCATGGAAGTGCTGCCGCCCTATAACCCCATCAGCATGATGACCGGTTCCGGCGCCCGTGGTTCCGCCGGTCAGGTGGCCCAGCTGGCCGGTATGCGCGGCCTGATGGCTTCTCCTTCCGGACGCGCCATCGAAGTGCCTATCCGCGCCAACTTCCGCGAAGGCCTGAACGTGCTGGAATTCTTCATGTCCTCCCACGGCAGCCGCAAGTCCCTGGCTGACACCGCTCTGCGTACCGCCGACTCTGGTTACCTGACCCGCCGTCTGGTGGACGTGGCCCAGGAAGTCATCGTGCGGGAGATCGACTGCTTCGAGACCCGGGGCGAAAAGGTGCGCGGCATCACCGTGCAGCCCATCGGCGAAATCGAGGGCATCGACGACCGCGTGCGCGGCCGCTACGCCGCCGAGGATGTGTATCATCCCATCACCGGCGAGCTGCTGGTGCACGTCAATGAGCTGATCGACTACGAAAAGGCCGGCATCATCAAGAAAGCCGGCATCACCAAGATGAACGTCCGCTCCGTGCTGACCTGCCACAGCGAGCATGGCGTGTGCGCCCGCTGCTACGGCATGAATCTGGCCCATGGCGGCATCGTGGATATCGGCGAAGCCGTCGGCATCATCGCTGCCCAGTCCATCGGCGAGCCCGGCACCCAGCTGACCATGCGTACCTTCCACTCCGGCGGCGTGGCTTCCGCGGACGACATCACCCAGGGTCTTCCCCGCGTGGAAGAACTGTTCGAGGCCCGCAAGCCCAAGCGCGACGCCACCCTGGCCGAAATCAGCGGCAAGGTGCAGATCGTGGAGAGTAAGAAAAAGCGCGAGGTCATCATCACCAGCGAGGACGACCCCAACGAAAAGAAGAGCTATCAGATCCACTACGGCGCCCGCCTCAAGGTGGCGGACGGCGATGTGATCCCCGCCGGCGCGGAACTGATCGAAGGCGCTGTCAATCCCCACGACCTGCTGCGCATCCTGGGCATCCGCGCCGTGCAGGAATACCTGCTGAAAGAAGTGCTTTCCGCTTACTATTCCTCCGGTGTTAAGATTGCCGACAAGCACATCGAGGTCATTGTGCGCCAGATGCTGCGCAAGGTGCGCATTGAGGACGCGGGCGACACCGACCTGCTGCCCGGCGGCCTGGTGGATATTTACGAGTTCGAGGAAGCCAACGAAAAGACCATCATGGCGGGCGGACGCCCCGCCGTGGCCAAGCGTATCCTGCTGGGTATTACGAAGGCTTCTCTGGCCACCGATTCCTTCCTGTCCGCCGCCTCCTTCCAGGAAACGACCCGCGTGCTCACCGAAGCCGCCATCAAGGGCAAGGTGGACCCGCTGCTGGGCCTGAAGGAAAACGTCATTATCGGCAAGCTGATTCCCGCCGGTACCGGCCTGAAACGCTACAAGAACATCGAATTGCAGGAAACCTACTGATTTCCGCATCGGAACCCGCGATTAAACGCGGGTTCCTTTTTGCTTTTGCAATCTTGACAGCGGCAGACGGCACATTGTACAATACCGCTATAAAAAAGAAACTGTGTAAAGAAAGGGAAAGCTATGCCAGATATGCATTCGGAAATCCGGAATGAACTGACCCGGCGCATCATTCCGTTTTGGCGCGGGCTGCGGGACGATCAAAACGGCGGCTTTATCGGCCAGGTGGACTTTGACCTGACCCGCCGCCCGGAGGCGGACAAGGGCTGCATCCTGAACAGCCGCATCCTCTGGTTTTTCTCAGAGGCTTACATGCTGCTGAAAGAGGAAGAACTGCTGGACGACGCCCGCCACGCCTACGCCATGCTGAAACACATGATGGATGAAAAAAACGGCGGGGTGTACTGGGCCCTGCACGCGGACGGCACAGTGGCTGACGGCACCAAGCACACCTATAACCAGGCATTCGCTATCTACGCCCTGTCGGCTTATTACCGGGCAGTAGGGGAGAGGGACGCGCTGGAACGGGCCAAAGCCCTGTTTGAAATCATCGAAACCAAGTGCCGGGACGCAGGCGGCTATCTGGAAGCCTTCACCGCAGACTGGCAGCCGGAGAGCAATGAAAAGCTCAGTGAAAACGGCGTGATGGCCACCCGCACCATGAACACCCTGCTGCATGTGATGGAGGGCTACACGGGTTTATATCAGGCCTGGCCGGATGAAAGCGTCAAAGCCCGGCTGTATGAGATTCTGGATATTTTTGAAAACAAGATTTACAACAAGGAAAAGCGGCGGCAGGAGGTGTTCTTCGATCACGAATACAACACCCTGATCGACCTGCACTCCTTCGGTCACGACATTGAAACCAGCTGGCTGGCGGAAAAGACCCTGGAAGCGCTGAACGACCCGGCGCTGACCGCCCGCATCCGTCCGCTTCTTTTGCAGATGGCCGATCACACCTATCATGCCGCCTTCACCGACCACGGCTTTGCCAACGAGTGCGAACGGGGCGTCGTGAACCAGAAGCGCATCTGGTGGGTACAGGCGGAAGCGCTGCTGGGCTTCCTGAACGCGTATGAAAAGACCGGCGAAGAACGCTATAAAAACGCCGTTGTCACGCAGTGGACCTACATCCGGGATCACCTTATCGACAAGCGCCCCGGCAGCGAATGGTTCTGGTATTTGCATGAGGACGGCACCCCCGGCAGCGACGAACCCATCGTGGAGCCCTGGAAGTGCCCCTATCACAACGGACGCATGTGCATGGAGTATTTACGCAGGAATCCCAAATAATATTCTGGGGGAAACCGCTCTTTGGATAACCTCATCCGGCCCTGCGGGCCACCATCCGGGGCTGCCGCCCGGCCTACGCTGAAAATGATCCACTGGATCATTTTCCGGGCGCTGCGGCCCCCCTGCGGGGGGAAGGCTAAGAGCGGTTCCCCCAGACCCCCTTCCGAGAAAGGCGAAAGGGGGAAAGTAAAAACAAATGACTCGTTTTTTATGACTGTTTGCAAAAATGGAGGAAGTAATCATGACCTATCAGGAATTGGAAGCGCGGTACGAAAAGCTGATTCAAACAAAAAACACCGTGAACCGGGAGCGGTACAACGGCATTTTTGAGCGCTGGACGAACCCGGTTCTGACCCGGGATCACATCCCGCCCTTCTGGATGTACGATCCGAACCCGGAAACGAATCCCTTTATGATGCAGCGCCTGGGCGTGAACGCGGTCTTTAACAGCGGCGCGATCCTGCTGGACGGCAAATTCACCCTCATGGCCCGGGTGGAGGGCAGCGACCGCAAGAGCTTTCTCGCAGTGGCGCAATCGGATAATGGCGTGGACGGCTTCCGCTTCTGGGACGAGCCCGTCCTCCTGCCCGACACCTGCCCTGAGGAAACCAACGTGTACGACATGCGCCTGACCCGGCACGAGGACGGCTGGATCTACGGCGTGTTCTGCTCGGAAAGCAAGGATACGTCGGTGAACGATCTCTCCGCCGCCGTGGCCGCCGCGGGCATCGTGCGCACCAAGGATTTGAAAACCTGGGAGCGGCTGCCGAACTTGGTCACCCTGCGCTCGCCCCAGCAGCGCAACGTGTGCCTGCACCCGGAATTTGTGAACGGCAAATACGCTTTCTACACCCGGCCCATGGACGACTTTATCGAAACCGGTTCCGGCGGCGGCATCGGCTTCGGCCTGTGCGACGACATCACCCACGCGGTCATTGACGAAGAAAAAATGACCTCCGTCCGCAAGTACCACACCATCACCGAAAGCAAGAACGGCGCGGGCGCGGTGCCCATCAAAACGGACAGAGGCTGGATTCATATCGCCCACGGCGTGCGCAACACGGCGGCGGGTCTGCGGTATGTGATTTACTGCTTCGCCACGGCCCTGGACGATCCCTCCCGGGTGATCGCCGAGCCCGGCGGATTCCTGATCGGGCCCCTGGGGGACGAGCGCGTGGGCGACGTGAGCAACGTGGCTTTCACCAACGGTGCCATTGCCGCGCCGGACGGCAAGGTATACATCTACTACGCTTCCAGCGATACCCGCCTCCACGTCGCCACCACCGATATTGATCGACTCAAGGACTATGTGTTCAACACCCCCGCCGACCCCGGCCGCAGCGTGGACTGCGTGAAGCAGCGCATCGCGTTCATCCGGGCGAATCAGGCGTTTCTTCATTCCAAATAATCCGCTTGCACTTCTTATTACACAAATGCCATCAACGCAAAGCAAATAACGGCCAAAATCACATCGGCCAGCAAAACGCAAACGTCCTGCTCTTCCTTATCCAGATCGTCAAACAGGATGACATCGTCATCCAGGTGGTCGGCGATATCGTTGGTAAGGAAGGGCGGGTCTTTTCGTTTCATGCGCGGCAGCTTCGCATGAGGGATTTTCAGCCCGTCATACCGCAGCCAGGCCAGCACGGCGAATAAAACGAACAGAATGCCCAGCGCCGCCGCAAGATTGTTAAATCGGGTCAGCGGCCAGGACGCAGGCGCGAAAAAGTGAACCAGCTGCGCGGCAAACAGCGCCAGGATGCCCCTCGAAAACACTTTGTAGATCAAGGCCCGGGTCATGGACGGATGAAAATGGTTTTTCAGCCATGCAATCAACGCTGTTTCCTCCTTTCGGGAAAACAAAATTATACCATGGATTTCATAAAAAATGTATGGGAAAATGTGTTTTTATTGTTTTTTCACAATAAGCCTTGACAGCATTTCTTATTAGAATGTATAATATTTCATGCATATGGGTGCAATGTATTTTTGTATACATGGCCCAATCAACAATATAGGAGGAAAGCAAAGAATGAAGAAGCTGCTTTCATTGGTTCTCGCTTTGGCGATGCTGGCCACCCTGGCCGTCACCGGCGCGAGCGCTGAGGAACTCAAGAACCTGAACACCTATGAAACCAAGGCCCGTGAGCTGGAAACCTGGAACATTCATTATTCCCAGGCCGCCGCTGACCTGAACGTGCTGTGCAACCTGTACGATGGTCTTCTGACCAACGACAACCACGGCAACCTGAAGCTGAACGCCGCCAAGAGCTATGAATCTCCCGACGGCGGCAAGACCTGGATCTTCACCCTGAACGAGGGCATGACCTGGTTCAACAAAGACGGCGAAGTGCAGGCCGACGTGAAGGCTTCCGACTGGGCCACCGGCCTGGAATGGGTGCTGAACTATGCCAAGAACGATTCCTATAACGCCTCCATGCCTATGGAAATGATCGCGGGCGCCGCGGAGTATTATGAATACACCAAGGCCCTGACCGAATCCGACGGCGCGGACGCCGTGAAGGCCCTGGACGCCACCGGCGAAGAATTCGCCAAGGTTGGCATCGTGTGCGACGATGAAGCCGGCACCATCACCTACACCCTGGTGGACGCTCTGCCCTACTTCCCCTCTGTGGCTACCTACAACTGCCTCTATCCCCTGTCTGCCGAGCTGATCGAAGAACTGGGTGTGGACGGCTACCGCGATGTGACCTGGGAAGATATGTGGTACAACGGCGCTTACACCGTGACCTACTTTGAGAACCAGAACCAGAAGGTGCTCACCAAGAGCCCCAACTACTGGAATGACGCCAACTGCAAGCGCTTCGACACCGTGACCATCAAGATGGTGGACTCCGCTTCCGTGGCCTTCCAGTTGTTCAAGAACGGCGAAATCGACCATGTGTCCCTGGACCAGGCCACCCTGCAGGGCATCTATGGCGGCACCTCTGACACCGAATACAAGCCCAACCTGGTGCAGGCCCGCCCCACCAAGTACAGCTACCAGATCCACCTGGTGTACAGCAAGAACCTGGAAGACGGCGAAACCCCCGATGAAAACTGGAACAAGGCTGTCGCCAACGAAAACTTCCGCAAGAGCCTGTACTACGGCCTCGACTTGACCAACTACTTCGCCCGCACCAACGCCATCAACCCCCTGTCCTGCCAGAACTTCTGCTATACCGGCAACGGCGTGTCCTTCACCTCTGACGGCACCGACTACACCAAGCTGGTTCTGAAAGAACTGGGTCTGGAATACAGCGACGAAACCTACAACCGCCTGAACAAGGACCTGGCTGCTGAATACAAGGCCAAAGCCATGGAAGAACTGGCTGCCAAGGGCGTCACCTTCCCCGTGACCGTGGACTACTACATCGCCGGTTCCTCCGACGTGGCCGCGCAGACCGCGAAGGTGCTGGAGAACATCTTCTCCGAATGCCTGGGCGACGATTACGTGGTGCTCAAGACCAACACCTACATCTCCTCTCTGGCCAACGAAGTGCGCAAGCCCCGCAAGGCTTCCATCTACATCAACGGCTGGGGCGCTGACTTCGCCGATCCCGTCAACTTCCTGGGCCAGGAAACCTACAACGACACCGCCGCTTACTACTCCAACGCTTACAGCAACTGCAACGACAACGACGATCCCGATCTGATCGCCGCTTATCAGGAATTCACCGACCTGGTGACCGCCGCCAAGGCCATCACCAACGATCTGGATGCCCGCTATGCCGCCTTCGCCAAGGCCGAAGCCTGCATGCTGAATCACGCGCTGGTGATCCCCTGCTCCTACGAAGTGGGCTGGGAACTGACCAAGATCAATAACTACACCAAGGTGTACAGCATGTACGGCATGCAGAGCTACCGCTACGTGGATTGGCAGGCTCAGACCGAGCCCTACACCACCGAAGAAGTGGATGCTTTCGCCGCCGCTTACGCTGCTGAATAATCTGCTCCCGGTATAACACCGGATAAAAGCAAATGACGCTTCCGGGGCGGCCCCCATCGGACTGCCCCGGAAGTTTCATATTCCGTTCCTGTTCCGCCTTCGGCTGCACAGGAACGCGAAATGGGAAATGCTTTCCCATTTCGATTTGCGGTTTTTCCTGTCAGCCCTTCGGGCTTCCCGGGCGGAAAAACCGTAAGGAAAGAAAATTTCTTCCGCTCGTCTTCGCTCGCTCCTGAAATTTTCAGTCCTCGCGGCGTACATGCCGCCGCTGCGGGTTTTCGTAAAGGGGAGATCCCCTTTACAATTTCCCACTGGATGAATCTCGACGCAAGCCGCGGTGTCGCCCGCGGTTTCCATCGGGATTCGCCAAAATCCATTACGTTTCTTTTCCCGAAATAATAAAAACGGAGGGGATGACCTTTGGTCAAGTATATCCTGAAACGGCTGTTTCAGTCACTGGTTGTGATTCTGCTGGTCGTTTGCGTGGTGTTCTTCCTGCTGCGGCTCATGCCCAGCGATTATTTCTTCACCGAAGATGAGCTGATGAAGTTTACCGAAAGCCAGAAATACGCCAAGCTGGAACGTTTGGGCATGATGGAAATCTGCCCCCAGTGCCACGGCACCGGCATGGAGGGCGACGCCGCTTGCGCCAGATGCCGCGAAACCGAACAGGACGCCAAGGGCACGGGCTACATCAACCGTTCCGTCTTCGCTCAGCTGGGGGATTTCTTTGCCGATATGCTGCAAATGCGCGTGTTCAATTCCAAGGGCAAGGAAGTCAAGTCCATCGAGCCCATCTCCCTGATCAATTATTGGAAGATGAAGGCCGCGGGGGAAACGCCCTTTGAAGGCAAACTGAAGGACGATTATTCCACCCGCCTCATGTTCAACCTGGGCAAGAGCATCCGTCTGGAAAAGAACCAGTACGTCACCGACGTGATCGCGGTCAAGATGAGCGTGTCCATGCGCATCGGCCTGATTGCCCTGGCGGTGTCGCTGGTGCTGGGCGTGGTGCTGGGCGTGCTCCAAGCCCGGTACAAGGATAAGCTGTTTGACCACATCGGCACGGGCTACACGGTCGTGGTGAACGCCGTGCCCCATCTGGTCATCTACACCGTCATCATGATCGCCGGCGCGTCGATTTTCGGCCTGCCCATGCGTTACGATGCCACGGCGCCCCAGCCCTGGCTGACCATGGTGCTGCCCATCGTGTGTTTGTCCATCGGCTCTACCGCCGGTTATATGCTGTGGACGCGGCGCTACATGGTGGACGAGCTGAACAAGGATTATATTCGGCTGGCCAAATTGAAGGGCCTCAGCGACCGTCAGGTCATGTTCCGCCACGTGCTGAAAAACGCCTTCGTGCCCCTGGCCCAGTACCTGCCCTATTCCATCCTGCTGACGGTGGGCGGCTCGCTGCTGGTGGAAACGTTCTTCGCCGTGCCCGGCATGGGCCCGGAACTGACCATGGCCATCGGCCGCTATGACCTGAACCTGGTGCAGGGCATCGTGCTGCTCTACGCCACGCTGGGCATCCTGGGCGTGTTCCTGGGCGATTTGCTGATGACCCTGATTGATCCCAGAATCAAGCTGACCGGGAAGGGGGATGTGCGCTGATGAGCAAGAAGAATACGAGAAAAGAAAAGACCATTCAGGAGCTGGAAGCCCCGAAGGTAGACCTGCACGTGGACTATTCCACCGTGGACCCCGACCCGCACCGGGCGCGCCCCATGGGCCGCGAATATCCCAAGGCCCGCAGCCAGATGCCCGAAAGCCAGCTGTTCTCCTTCGTCAAGTACGAGGCCCAGGAAGCCGAAAAGATCGGCTATTCCAACTATTCCTACTGGAAGAGCGTGTGGGCCAACTTCCTGAAAAAGAAGTCCGCCGTGATCATGTCCATTGTGTTCATCCTGTTGTTCATCTTCACGTTCGTGGCTTCCGCCATCGGCAAGTATGACATCAACATGGCCCCTGACGTGCTGAACCGCGCCTACATTGAGCCCAACGGCGAATACTGGTTCGGCACCAACGCCATCGGCCAGGACTACTGGGCCCAGGTGTGGTACGCCACCCGCGCGTCCATCCTGCTGGCGGTGCTGGTTTCCATCGGCCAGATCACCGTGGGCGTGATCATCGGCCTGGTGTGGGGCTATGTGCGCAAGCTGGACCGGTTCTTCACCGAATTGTATAACCTGATCGACAACATCCCCACCATTATCTATATGACCCTGATCGCCCTGATGGTGGGTAAAACCATGCTGACCATGGGCATCGCCATGGTGGGCTTTGGCTGGCTCGCCACGGCGCGCAACGTGCGCAACCTGGTGTTCATGTACCGTGACCGGGAATACAACCTGGCTTCCCGCTGCCTGGGCACCAAGCTGGGCCGCATCCTGTTCCGGAACATCTTCCCCTACCTGGTCAGCGTTATCATCCTGCGCCTGGCCCTGGCCATCCCCGGCACCATCGCCTATGAAACCACGCTGACCTATCTGGGCCTGATGGACATCACCAAGCCTTCGCTTGGTATGCTGCTGTCCTCCGCCCGCGCCGTGTTCCCCAGGGCGTCCTACACCCTGCTGTTCCCGGCCGTCATCGTGTCCATAATCACCATCACCTTCTACCTGGTGGGCAACGCGTTCTCCGACGCCTGCGACCCCCGCAATCACGTGTAAGGGAGGGAGAGAAGCATGAGCGAAGCAAGCAAACTGCAATCGGTCGATTTTGAAGCGCGCGCCCATCAGATTCTTTCCCAGGAGCCGCTGCTCTCCGCCCGGGACGTGGAAGTGACCTTCTCCCTGCGCGGCAACAAGCTGACCGCCATCCGCCGCACGTCATTGGACTTGTACGAAGGCGAAACCCTGGCCATCGTGGGCGAGTCCGGCTCCGGCAAGAGCGTGTTCACCAAGTGCTTTGTGGGTATGCTGGACAAGAACGGCTCCATCACCAACGGCTCCATCATGTATCAGGGCGAGGACCTGGCCCAGTTCTCCGAAAAGGACTGGCTGCGCATCCGGGGCCGCAAGATCGCCATGGTCACCCAGGACCCCATGACCAGCCTGAACCCCCTGAAAACCATCGGCTATCAGATTCAGGAGAGCGTGGAGCTGCATCAGGGCCTGAGGGGCGCCGCCGCCAAAAAGGAAGTGCTGCGCATCCTGGAGGCCGTGGGTATCCCCGACCCGGAACGCCGCTACAAGCAGTATCCCCATGAGTTTTCCGGCGGCATGCGCCAGCGCGTGGTCATCGCCATCGCCGTGGCGTGCCGGCCCCAGATCCTGATTTGCGACGAGCCCACCACCGCCCTGGACGTGACCATCCAGGCCCAGATCCTGGACCTGATCCGCCGTCTGCAAAAAGAGCAGAACATGACCATCATCTACATCACCCACGACCTGGGCGTGGTGGCCAATGTGGCCGATCGGGTGGCGGTGATGTACGGCGGCCAGATCATCGAAATCGGCATGGCCAACGAAGTGTTCTTTGAGCCGCTGCACCCCTACACCTGGGCACTGCTCTCCGCCCTGCCCCAGCTGGGCGTGAAGGGCGAAAAGCTGCCCGCCATCGACGGCACCCCGCCGAACCTGTTCAACAAGATCCAGGGCGACGCCTTCGCGCCCCGCAACCGCCGGGCCCTGAACATCGACTTTCTGGAAGAGCCGCCCATGTATGAAGTGACGGCCACCCACATGGTCAAGTCCTGGCTGCGCGACCCCCGCGCCCCCAAGGTGGAGCAGCCCAGCGCCATCCAGCGCCTGTCCGTCACCCAGCAGGCCAAGCCCGACCCCAACGCCTGGCATCCGCATCTGGACCCCAACCGGGAAACCCTGATCCAGGTCAAGAATATGCAGGTCACCTTCGGCACCGGACGGAAAAAGTTCGTGGCCGTGGACGACGTGAACTTTGAGATTTACAAGGGCGAAACCTTCGCCCTGGTGGGCGAAAGCGGCTCCGGCAAAACCACCATCGGCCGCGCCATTGTGCGCATCAACCCCATCACCAGCGGCGAAGTGCTGTTCAAGGGCGAGCGGGTCAGCGGCAAGATCAGCAAGGAAATGGACACCAAGGTCATCCGCTCCATGCAGATGATCTTCCAGGACCCCATGGCCTCCCTGAACGAGCGCGCCAAGGTGGACTACATCGTGTCCGAGGGCCTGATCAACTATCACCTCTACAAGGACGAGCACGACCGGCAGGACAAGGTGCAGAAGGCGCTCCAGGAGGTGGGCCTGCTGCCCGAGTTCTCCAGCCGCTTCCCGCATGAATTTTCCGGCGGCCAGCGCCAGCGCATCGGCATTGCCCGCAGCCTGATCATGGAGCCCCAGTTCATCGTGGCCGACGAGCCCATTTCCGCCCTGGATGTGAGCATCCGCGCCCAGGTGCTGAACCTACTCAACGACCTGAAAAAGAGCCGCGGCCTGACCTACCTTTTCATCGCTCACGACCTGAGCGTGGTGCGGTTCATCTCCGATCGCATCGCCGTTATTCACAAGGGCCGCATCGTGGAGCTGGCCGAGGCGGAGGAGCTCTTCGCCCATCCGCTGCACCCCTACACGAAAGCCCTGCTGTCTGCTGTGCCCAACCCCAACCCCTACGTCGAGCGCAGCAAGAAGCTGCTGGTCTACGATCCCACCCAGCATCACTACGAAAAGGAAAAGCCCATCTGGAACGAAATCCTCCCCGGCCATTTCGTCTATGGCAACGAACGCGAGCTGGACGGCTATCGGAAGGAAATCGGTTAAAGCAAAAGTGTGGGGCCCATGCGGCTCCACATTTTTGCGTTTGTTGGTATTCTTTTCTACATTATTGATGCTGCAAAGGGTTACGACGAGGCAGGGGCCTATGCGGCCCCGTACCCCTGCACCAAAGGATTTCATCCTCTGGACTCCAATAGCGGAAATAGCTTGGTCTGGTGAATCAGCTTGGTTCCCGTAAAGGCATGGAGAAATGCGGAAGTTTGACTTGATGCCGTTGTGCTTCTGGCCCAGCGCACCAGGCGGAGCTTGCCTGCTTTACCCAACCAGGATAATTCGCCAGTTGTGGGTCCAGGGTCCTCAGGACCCTGGTGGGGTCTGGGGTGAAACCCCAGTGTTTCCTTCTTGCTGGATGGACGATTTATCCTTGGGAACAGCATACCCGCTGAAAGACCCGTTTTTTCCTGATTGACATATCTGGCAAAATCAGGTATCATGTAGGGCGGAATATCTCCAAATACAACATGCCACAGGGCATCGGCATTAAAGCGAGGAAAGACCATGGATCAGCAAATGGCGCGAAAATTGCAGCAGGTAGGGGAAGGGTTTCATCTGAAAGGCCCGTTCTTTTCCTACGAGGAAGTCAGCCAGGGCAACGTGAACCGTACCTACAAGGCCAATTACGTCCGGGACGACGGCACGGGCATGGCGGTGATCAAAAGCTATCTGGTGCAGCGGGTAAATACCTACGCGTTCCGCAATCCCGTTCAATTGATGGAAAACATCGACCTGGTGACGGAGTACATCCGGGAAAAACAGCCGGACAAGGTGAGCCTGCATTACCATCACACGGGCGAGGAGAACGGCCGGAAAACCTACCTGATGGACGACGACGGCAGCTTCTGGCGCATCTGCAATTACGTGCCCTCCGTCACGTTCGACACCTGCGACGATCTGCGCGTGGTGCGCAACGCGGGCGAGGCCTTCGGCGAATTCCAGATGGTGCTGAGCGATTTTGACGCCAGCCGCCTGTATTACACCATCCCCGATTTCCACAACACCCGCAAGCGCTATGAAACGCTGATCCAGGATGTGCAGGCCGATCCCTGCGGCCGCGTGGCGGAAGTCAGGGAAGAGTTGGATTGGCTCCTGTCCGTGCAGGATCAGGCGTGCAGGCTGACCGATATGTTCAACGCGGGGGAACTGCCCCTGCGCGTGACCCATAACGACACCAAGATCAACAACGTCCTCTTCGACGTGGACACCCGTGAAGCCCTGGTGGTGGTTGACCTGGACACGGTCATGCCGGGCCTGGTGGGCCATGACTTCGGCGACGCCATCCGCTTCGCCGCCAACTTTGTGGAGGAGGATTCGGCGGATTACCCCAAGGCTGGCATCAACCTGAACATTTTCTGGGCCTTCGCCGAAGGGTTCCTGAAATACACCGCCAAGACCCTGACCGAAAACGAGATCGCCACCCTGGGTCTGTCCTGCTTTGTGCTGGCCTGCGAGCTGGCCACCCGCTTCCTGGACGACTATATCAACGGCGACAAGTACTTCAATGTCAAAAAGGAAAAGCACAACCTGGTGCGCACCCGCTGCCAGATCGCTCTGGCCAAGGACATGCTTGAAAAGATGGACGCTATGCAGGCCATCGTGAACGAGTGCGCCCGGAAGTACCGGCAGTAAAGCAAGCAATTTGTGTTTCCATATGGTCAATACCATCAACGAAATGATGAAATATTATAGCATCGCTGTCTATTAAGAAATTGATCATCCATCAACTGTTCTGTCATCCTGAGCGTATCCGAACGCGCTCAGGATGACAGCGTTTTGGGATCACGGAAAGATTTTTGATTGAGATTGTTTTGTTATAGCGGTATGCTCACGAATGGGTTGATTGCTTTATTTTGCGCTTGTAACGGCTGTTTTTCCGTGTTATAATCTACATTGGGGGTTTCCCCGCAGGAGGATAGACCTTATGTTTCTTGCTAACGGATGGAAGGATTTTGAAGTGCTGGACACCGGCGAAGGGGAAAAGCTGGAGCGGTGGGGGGACATCCTGCTGGCCCGGCCGGACCCGCAGGTGATCTGGCCCCGGGAAAACGATCGGCTCTGGCAGAAGGCCCAGGCACATTACACCCGCAGCGAACGAGGGGGCGGGGCCTGGGAGTTCAGGGAAAAGCTGCCGGACAGGTGGGTGATTTCCTACCGGGATTTGAAGTTTTACGTGCGGCCCACGGGCTTTAAGCACACCGGGCTTTTCCCTGAGCAGGCGGCCAACTGGGACGCCATGGCCGGGATGCTGAAGCAGCGGCCCGGCGCGAAGGTGCTGAACCTGTTCGCCTACACCGGCGGCGCGTCTCTGGCCTGCGCGGATGCGGGGGCGCATGTGACCCATGTGGACGCGGCCAAGGGCATGGTGCTGTGGGCCAAGGAAAACCGGGAATTGTCCGGCCTACCGGAGACCAGCTTCCGCTTCATCGTGGAGGACGCACTGGCCTTTGTGAAGCGGGAGATTCGCCGCGGCAGCAAGTACGACGGCGTGGTGATGGACCCGCCCAGCTACGGCCGCGGGCCCACGGGCGAAGTGTGGAAGCTGGAAAACGAGCTGTTCAACCTGGTGGACACCTGCGCCGGGGTGCTGAGCGACGACCCGCTCTTCTTCTTCATCAACAGCTACACCACCGGCTTCCAGCCCGCCGTGCTGCAAAATATCCTGCAAAAGACTGTCGCCCGGAAATACGGCGGCGAAATCGACTCCCAGGAGCTTTGTCTCCCCGTCCGCTCCGGCGGCGTGCTGCCCTGCGGCGCGACGGGACGCTGGATCGCCCGGTAAGAACGGGAAAGTGCTGGGGGAAACCGCTCTTTGTAGGCCAAAGAGCGGTTTCCCCCTGGCCCCCTTCCGAGAAATCCATAAAGGGTACAGCATTATTATAACGATCCGATATTGTTGCTTCCAAACAGATTTCTTTTTTACCATCTCGATGAAAGAGGGATAACATGAATACACCGACTATTTTGTACGAGGATAATCACGTGATCGTGGCGGTAAAGCCCCAGAACCTGCTGACCCAGGGGGACGAAACGGGAAACGAAAACCTGCTGGATCAGATCAAGGAATACGTGAAGGAAACCTACAACAAGCCCGGCGAAGCATATATCGGCCTGGTGCACCGGATGGACCGGCCCGTGGGCGGTCTGCTGGTGTTCGCCCGCACCAGCAAAGCGGCTGCGCGGCTTTCCGAGCAGGTGAAGGTGCACGAGCTGAACCGCCAGTACGTGGCCATCGTGGAGGGCGAAACCCCTGACCGCTTCACCTACGTGGACTATCTGGCCAAGGACCCGGAAAAGAACATGGTCACCGTGCTGCCGCCTTACCTCAAATTGCAGGGCAAGGAAGCCATCCTCCACGGCCGCACCGTGGCGCACCGGGACGGGCTGAGCCTGGTGGCGATCCAGCTGGAAACGGGCCGGGCGCATCAGATTCGCGTGCAGATGCAGCACGCCGGCTTCCCCCTCTGGGGCGACCATCGCTACGGCAACGGCAAGGGCAAGGAGCAGATCGCCCTGTGGGGCATGCGCCTCAGCTTCGCCCACCCCATCACCAAGGACCAAATGCTCTTCATCGCCCCCACCCCCGAGGAAAAGCCCTGGCTGTTCTTCGAGCGGGAGCTCAAGGGCCTGGAAACCATCTGGCCCCAGATCAAGCCGGCGATGCAGGAAACTTAACGAGAGTTCAGAGTACAGAGTTCAGCGTGCAGATTGAATAGCATAGCCATTTCGGAAGCCAGATGAGCGGCGGCTGACTCTATCTGTACTCTGAACTCTGAACTCTGTACTCTCTTCTGCTCCTCCTATCAACATTGTGGAGATAAAGACAACATGAGCAATCCCGTCACCTTTGAATTACTGCATACCTGCAAGCAGTCCGGGGCGCGCCTGGGCGTGCTGCACACGCCCCACGGCGATATTCCCACGCCCATTTATATGCCGGTGGGCACCCAGGCCACGGTCAAGGCCATGACCCCCCGGGAGATGGAAGAGATCAACGCCAAGATCATTCTTTCCAACACCTACCATCTCCACCTGCGCCCCGGCGAGGACATCATCCGCGAGGCGGGCGGGCTGCACCAGTTTATGGACTGGCATCACCCGGTGCTCACCGACAGCGGCGGGTTCCAGGTGTTCTCCCTGAGCGAGCTTCGCAAGATCACCGAGGAAGGCGCGGCGTTCCGCAGCCACCTGGACGGCAGCAAGCAGTTCATCAGCCCCGAGATCTCCATGGATATTCAGGAAGCCCTGGGCTCGGACATCGCCATGGCCTTCGACGTTTGCTCCGCCTACCCCTGCGACCATAAAACCGCCGAGGAGGCCATGCACCGCACCCACCGCTGGGCGGCCCGCTGCAAAAAGCACCACACCCGCTCCGACCAGGCGCTGTTTGGCATCGTACAGGGCGCGTTCTTTGAGGACCTGCGCATCGAATCCGCCAAGACGTTAGCCGATATGGACTTCCCCGGCTACGGCATCGGCGGCCTGTCCGTGGGCGAGCCCAAGCCCATCATGTATGAAATGCTGGAAAAGATCGAGCCGTATATGCCGAAAAACAAGCCCCGCTACCTGATGGGTGTGGGCACGCCGGACTGCTTCCTGGAGGGCGTGCTCCGGGGCGTGGACATGTTCGACTGCGTGCTGGCCACCCGCATCGCCCGGAACGGCACCTGCTTTACCCGCAACGGGCGGCTCGTGGTGCGCAACGCCACCTACGCCCGGGACTTTACTCCTATCGAGGAGGGCTGCGACTGCTACGCCTGCCAGCATTTCAGCCGCGCCTATGTGCGCCATCTGCTCAAGGCCGACGAGATCACCGGCGGGCGGCTGGCCTCCATCCACAACCTGCGCTTCCTCATCCGCATGATGGAGGAGATCCGCCAGGCCATCCTGGAGGACCGCTTCCTGGATTACCGCCGGGAGTTCTACGAGCGCTACGATATGAGCAGAAACTTCTGAGCCTGCAAACGGATGGGTGACAAAGGAGTCACTTATGCTGTATGTGATAAACCTTGTGCTGCTGTTTTTCTTTTATTCGTTCCTGGGCTGGTGTGTGGAGGTGACGCTGAAATACATTCAGTATCATCGCTTCATCAACCGCGGTTTTTTCACCGGCCCCATCTGCCCCATTTACGGCACAGGCGCGGCGCTGATCACGTTGGTAGTGGGCGGCCTGGGCCCGGTAGAAAAGGGGTATGGGATAACGTTTCTGGCCTCCTTCCTGCTGTGCGGAGCGGTGGAATACTTCACCAGCTATTTTATGGAAAAGCGCTTCCACGCCCGATGGTGGGATTACAGCCAGAAGCCCATGAACCTGCACGGGCGTATTTGGATCGGCAACCTGATTCTGTTCGGCCTGGGCGGCGTGGCGATCATTCATATCATCAACCCGCCGCTGTTCCGGCTCTTTGAACGGCTTTCCCTCCAAACCCGCGAGATCATCGACGCCGCGCTGCTGTGCGTTTTCGCCGCCGACTATGCGGTGACCCACTTCGTGCTGAAGCTGGTAAAGTCGGGCATTGAGCGCAGCGAGGCCGACAACACCGAGGAAATCAACCGCGAGATCCGCGTGCTGCTCAGCGACCGGAACATCTTCTACCGCCGTTTCGCGGACGCATACCCGGAGGTAGTGTACCGCACGGAGCGTATTAACGCCCGACTGGCAGCGATCAAGGCCGAAACGGAAAAAATCCGCCGGGAGGCGGAGGAACGTATCACCGCGCGCATGGAGCCTACAGCCATGATCAAGAATACCATCATCGAAAAGCAGGACGCGCTGATCGGTATGCTGTACGACGAAACGACGGCCACCGAGGAAATGAAGCGGGTCAAGCATGAAATTGAAGGAGAACGGAAACGCCTGCAGAGCAGGCCGCTGGCCAGGCTGCGGAAATGATTTTTGCCGGCGAATGAACATGGCGCATAACGGGTTTTAAGTTCTAAGCTCTAAGGCTGAGCTTGTCCGCCATCAGTATGATTCAGTCTGAATATCTTCTCAGGAGGCGACACGTATGGAATACCGTTCCATTCCGCAGGTTCGGCTGCCAGTGTCCAGGATCATTCTGGGCTGCGCGTCGGACGGATTCAATGGCGGAAAAGACATGAGCGCCGTAATGGACGCCGCGCTGGCGGCGGGCATCAACACGCTGGACACAGCGCGGGTATACGCCCAGTCCGAGCGCGTGATCGGACAATGGCTGGGAAAGCACCGGGAGGAAGTGGTGATCGTAAGCAAGTGCGCCCATCCTTCGCTTCTGCATCCCATGCGGCTGACGGAAAAGGACATCCGCAAGGATCTGGAAACCTCCCTGCGGGAGCTGGGCACGGACAGGATCGATATTTATTTATTCCACCGCGACCATCCGTCCGTGGAGCCGGGGGCCATGATCGAGATCATGAACGCGCTGAAAGCGGAGGGCAAGATCGACGCCTTCGGCGCGTCCAACTGGACGTATGAGCGGTTCCGCCAGGCCCAGGAGTACGCGGAGAAGCGCGGCCTTGTGCCCTTCTCCGTTTCCAGTCCGCATTTCAGCCTGGCCCGCCAGCAGGCGGACCCCTACGGCGGGGGCTGCGTGTCCCTGACCGGCGATGAAAACGCCGATGCGCGGCGCTGGTATACCGAGACGCAAACGCCCGTGTTCGCTTATTCCAGCCTGGGGCGGGGGCTGCTGTCCGGTAAGCTGAAAAGCAGCGACGCAAAGAACGCCGGAAGGGTGCTGGATTCGTTCGCCATGAAGGGCTACGGCTGTGCGGACAACTATCAGCGCCTGGCCCGGTGCGAGGAGCTGGCGGCGCAGAAGGGCTGCTCTGTGGCGCAGATCGCCATGGCCTGGGTGTACAGCCAGCCCATGAATACCTTCGCCATCGCCACCATGTCCTCCCCCGCCCGGATTCAGGAGAATATCGCGGCCCTGAACCTGAAGCTCACGGAGGATGAATGCCGGTATCTGAACCTGGAAACCGGGAACTGAATTGTAAAATGATTCGGAGAGCGGGGAACGGGATTTGCAATCCGCAGACGGATGTGGTATGATATGGCTGTGTTAGAAGCGCCTAAGGAGGAACGTATGCGGAAAATCCTGTTTTCGCTCTTGACTGTATTTTTGATCTTTTTTGTTTCCGCGGCGCTGGCGGAGGAAGCGATCACCCCCGCCTGCCGCAGCATCTACCGGCCCGGGCATGAAGCCTGCTACTGGTGTACCCCCATGGACATTCACGACGAGGAAGCGGTGTGGGCCATGCTGACGGCCCCCATCACCATCGTGGACGCGGGGCAGAGGGATCAGGTGATCCTGTACGCCGAGCCCGATAAAAACAGCGAACAGATCGGCGTCATCACCGGGGCCAGCCAGGCGGTGCACGTACTGGAAAAAAACAAGGACGGCTGGGCGCTGGTGGAAACCTATTCCAGCTCCTTCCACGACAGCAAGGTGAAAAACTGGAACCAGTTCGTGACCGGCTATGTGCAGTCCAATAAGCTGAAAGAAAAGAAGGTCAACCAGGATTACGGCATCGTGATCGACAAGCTGACCCAGACGCTGTACATTTTCCACGACGGCCACCTGATGAGCACTCTGGCCGTGTCCACCGGCCTGTATAACGAAAAGCAGCCCTACAACGAAACCCGCTCCGGCGAGTTCATCATCGTGTCCCGGGTGGGCGATTTCAAAAGCGACAGCCTGACCTGCGCCATGGGCATGCGCTTCAACAGCGGCGATCTGCTGCATGAGGTGCCCCACACCAAAAACGGCGACGGCTCCAAGAATTATAAGTACAACGAGCCCAAGCTGGGCACCCGTGCCAGCCACGGCTGCATCCGGGTGCAGCGGCTGAAAAATCAGGACGGCATCAACATGAAGTGGATCTGGGACAATATCAAGAACGGCACCAAGCTGGTGGTTTGGGAAGATTACCAGGGCCGCCAGGTCGAGATCCCGTCGGACGACACTCTGCTGTACTACAATCCCAACGGCGGCAGCAATTACCACACCGAGCACGACTGCCGGGGCATCAAGGAAAAGTATTGGGCACAGATGGAGTCCTTCACCTACGGTCAATTGGAGGAGGACAGCTTTGCCTCCCTCACGCCCTGCCCTTACTGCCAGCCCCCCCGCCGCCTGGCGGAGCTGGAGGAAATCAACCGGATTCATTTGGAATCGTCTCCCGGCGAAGTGATGTCGTATTGGGAAAAGTGAAAAATAAAGAGGGCAGAGTGTGTCTGTCCTCTTATTTTTCCCGCTTTCTATCCGCTAAAAACTCCCGCAGGGAGGGAATCGGCGTGCCGTCCAGCGCGTGATCCGGGGCGGCATGCCAGAGGGATTGCAGGATGGCTTCCTCGGCGCACTCCCCGATGGCGCGGAAGGGCAGGTTCATCAGGTCTTCCCGCAGGACGGTCTGCGTCTGGAAGCTGCCGTGAGTTTCCGGCTTGGCCGTGGTAAAGCCCACGGCGATTTCCCCGCTGCCATGGCCAATGTAGGAGCCTAAGCGCGCCATGCCCACGGAGGCCCGGCGCAGTACGCGCTTGAGCTGACGGGAGGACAGCGGCAGGTCGGTGGCGGCAATCAGGATGATGCTGCCCTGATCGCATTCCGAAAGCTCCTCCGGCAGGCAGGCCGCGCGGAAGTCCGCCGACGCGCCGTAATTGCTTTGCACCAGCACGCCCAGGGTATACGTGTTCCCGTCGATTTCCATCAGGCGGGAGGAGGAGCCGACGCCGCCCTTCATGCCGTAGCAGACGGTGCCGCGGCCCGCGCCGACCGCGCCTTGGGCGAAATCAGAAGAAGCGGACGCGATAGCGGCAAACACTTCTTTTTCCCCGATGGGGCGCTGAACGATGTCGCTGATGCGGCTGTCGTTGCATTCGCAGACGACGGGGTTCACGGAGGTCAGCTTCACGCCGTCCCGCTGGCAGAGGCTGATCATGTAGCTCACCAGCGCGTCGTGGACCTTGCCCACGTTCAGGGTGTTGGTCAGGGCAATGGGGGTTTCCAGCTGGCCCAGTTCCTCCAGCTGCACCAGGCCCAGGGTTTTCCCGAAGCCGTTGAACACACAGCAGGCTGCCGTCAGCTTGTCCGTAAACGGGTTTTCCCGGGGCGGCAGCACCACGGTCACGCCCGTGTGGCAGTCCCCTTCGTCCACCGTCGCGTGGCCCACGCGCACCCCCGGCACATCGGTAATCAGGTTGCGGCTGCCATGGGGCAGTCTGCCGATGGAGAAATTCATTCTGCTTCGCCTCCTTTGCTTTTCTATTCTACCACAAAGCCGGATCGTTTTCTATAACGGTTCTTGTACGAAAGGATGTTTGATCGTGAAATACCGCCATTTTTTCTGGGACTTTGACGGCACGCTGTACGACACCTATGGCCGCATCACCCGCGCGGCCACCAATGCGCTGGGGGATATGGGCGTAAAGCTGACGGCGGAGGAGGTGTTCCCCGTGGCGAAGCGCAGCCTGTTCGCGGTGTGCGCGAAATGGGCCGAGCCGCTGGGATACACTTATGACCAATTCCTGGAGATTTACCACCGCCACAGCGAACAGGAGGGCGAGGAGTCCATCCGGCCCTTCCCCGGCGCGCTGGAGACGCTGAGAGAAGTGGTGGCGCGCGGGGGAAAGAACTACCTCTACACCCACCGCAGCGGCAGCGTGTTCCGATGGCTGGAGCACGACGGCATCACCGGCCTGTTCACCGAAACCATCACCACCCTGGACGGCTTCCCCTCCAAGCCCGCGCCGGACGCGCTGAATTACTTGGTCGGCAAGCACGGACTGGACTTAAAGGACTGCGTGATGGTGGGCGACCGGGACATTGACCTGGACGCCGCGAAGAACGCGCACATGCCCGGCGCGCTGTTCGACCCCGATGATTTCTATGCCGATTATGATGCGCTCTGGCGTTTCCGCACGATGGAGGAGCTCAGGAAAACGCTGTTGGAATAATTTTCAGTCCGTGCATTTTCACTGATTTTTTTGTTGTTTTTCGTGTGGTTTGCTTGATTTGCTACGCTGCCCGTGCTATAATACAAGCAAGAAATCAATCGCAAAAAGGAGGAGATACGCATGTTTAAGAAGCTGCTCAAAGAGTTCAAGGAGTTTGCCCTCAGAGGAAACGTGATCGACATGGCCGTCGGTGTTATCATCGGTGCCGCGTTCGGCAAGGTGGTCACCGCCGTGATCGACATTTTCCTCAATCCCATCATCGAAAACATCACCGCCGCCGCCGCGCTCAACGGCAACCAGCCTGGGTTCGCCGGCAGCATCATGAGCTTCCTGGGTGTCGTGATTGAATTCGTGCTTACCGCGCTGGTGCTGTTCGTGATCATCAAGGCCATGAACGCCGCCAAGAACCTGACCAAGAAGCCCGAACCGCCCAAGGAAGAGCCCCGCAAGTGCCCCTTCTGCTGCTCCGAAATCGCCAAGGAAGCTACCCGCTGCCCCCACTGCACCAGCGAGCTGCCCAAGTACAAGGCCGCGTAAACCGCGTTTGAATCCGATTTTCATAAAGCGACGGATGAAATATTCCGCCGCTTTTTTCTGTTCTGCTGTTTTCCTTTTAACAGTCGTACTTTCATGGACGATGTTCAAAACTGACCAAAGGGAACGCTGGGGGCTGCGCGCCCCCCAGTTCCGCAGCCTCAATCGGCGCAAGTCCTACGGACATTGCTTGTTTCGGCTGATCTCACCGCCGATGAGAATTCCGCCACAGGCGGTCATCGGCGGTTCGTCCTGCGCCAGGGCGGTGACTGCCCTGGACCCGCAACTGGCGAAATAACGGATTTGAGGTAAGCAAACAAGCTCCGCCTGGTGCGCTGGGGTAACGGATAGTTTGAGGGCTTCTGGCCCAAGAAAGCCAGGGAATCAACCGCAGGGGAAAGTGAACTTACCCCTGCGGTTGATTCCCTGGCTTTCCCCGGATGCAAAGCATCCGGGCTGGCGGCTTTGCCGCCGGGCCAGAAGCGCCACGGCGCCAAGCCAGACTTCCGCGTTCCTCCCCGCTTCTGCGGGAACCAAGCTGACTTTATCATTCAAACAGTTTCCGCTATTGAGGTCCAGGAGGGCCGAAGCGCCCGGACAATGATCCAGTGGATCATTGTCAGCGTAGGCCGGGCGGCAGCCCCGTGAGAAATCTCCTGGTGCAGGTGCACGAGGGCCGCACAGGCCCTCGCCTCGTCGTCTCCCTTTGCAACACGCCTGTCAGTATTTTAAAAGTTCATAGCATGATCATGGTATAACCGGTCAAAATCCCTCTTTTTTCTCCATGGGAAAATGCCATTATATAAGAAGGAACCCTTCCATTTTTCCCGGTTTTGTGGTATAATAAGCAGGTGAAATATTATTTGTTTGAGCAACCAGCCGTAAGGAAAATTGGGAGGGAATTATGGCTCAGGATATGGAAAACAATGTGAACGAAACAAAGGCGGAGCTGCAGAGCGCCGCGCATTATGACGAAACGCAGATTCAGGTGCTGGAGGGGCTGGAGGCGGTGCGCAAACGCCCCGGCATGTACATCGGCTCCACCGACGCAAGAGGATTGCACCACTGCGTCTATGAGATCGTGGACAACGCCATTGACGAAGCGCTGGCGGGCTTCTGCACGGAGATTTACGTGACGCTGCACAAGGACGGCTCCGTGTCCGTCAAGGACAACGGCCGCGGCTTCCCGGTAGGTATCCATCCCAAGATGGGCCGCCCCGCCGTGGAAGTGTGCCTGACCATCCTGCACGCGGGCGGCAAATTCGGCGGTGAGGGCTACAAGGTCTCCGGCGGCCTGCACGGCGTGGGCGCGTCGGTCGTGAATGCCCTGTCCCGCCACATGCGCGTGGAAGTGCGGCAGGACGGCAAGATCTATGAGCAGGAATACAACATCGGCAAGATCGAATACGACCTGCGGGTGATCGGTGAAACCACCGAAACCGGCACCACCGTCCAGTTCTGGCCGGACATCCGGTCCGCCGAAAACCCCGAGGGCGTGTTCGACCCCGGCATTGATTTTTCCTTTGACGTGCTCAAGGCCCGCATCCGTGAAATGGCGTTCCTGAACAAGGGCATCAAGATCGTGCTTCGGGACGAGCGGCCCGAAGAGCCCCTGGAGCGCACCTTCCACTATGAGGGCGGCATCCGGGAGTTCGTCAAGTATCTGAACAAGAACAAGGAAGTGCTCTTCCCCGAGCCCATTTACGTGGAGGGCCTGAAAAACGGCGTGTCGGTGGAAGTGGCCATGCAGTACAACGACAGCTACACCGAGAACATTTACACCTTCGCCAACAACATCCATACCCCCGAGGGCGGCACCCACCTGATGGGCTTCCAGACCGCCCTGACAAGAGCGATCAACGATTACGGGCGGCGGTATAAGATTTTGAAGGACGCCGACGCCAACCTGAAGGGCGAGGATACCCGCGAATCCCTGGCGGCGGTCATCTCCGTCAAGATGCACGAGCCTCAGTTCGAGGGCCAGACCAAATCCAAGCTGGGCAACAGCGAAGTGCGGCCCATCGTGGACAGCCTGGTGAGCGAGGGCCTCAACACCTTCCTGGAGGAGCATCCCACGGAAGCTAAGATCATCCTGGAACGGTGCCTGGGCGCTGCCCGTGCCCGGGAAGCGGCCCGCAAGGCCCGTGACCTGACCCGCCGCAAGACCGTGCTGGAATCCGCCTCCCTGCCCGGCAAGCTGGCCGACTGCACGGAGCGGGACCCCGCCAAGTGCGAAATCTTCATCGTGGAGGGCGACAGCGCCGGCGGCAGTGCCAAGACGGGCCGCGACCGGCATTACCAGGCCATCCTGCCCCTGCGCGGCAAGATCCTGAACGTGGAAAAGGCGCGGCTGGATAAGATCCTGGTGAATGCTGAAATCAAGAACATGATCACCGCCTTCGGCTGCGGTGTGGGCAACGAGTTCAACATGGATAAACTGCGCTATCACCGCATTGTCTGCATGACCGATGCCGACGTGGACGGCGCGCACATCCGCATCCTGATGCTCACCTTCTTCTACCGCTACATGCGGCCCCTCATCGAAAACGGCTTTGTGTACATCGCCATGCCGCCGCTGTATAAAGTGACCAAGGGCAAGCAGGAGCATTACGTCTACGACGACAAGGAGCTGCAGCAGCTGCTGGATAAGCTGGGCCGCGACACCAAGGCCGAGATCCAGCGCTACAAAGGCCTGGGCGAAATGAGCTCAGAGCAGCTCTGGATCACCACCATGAACCCCGAAACCCGCACCATGATGCGCGTCACCATGGAGGACGCCATGGCCGCCGACGAGATCATCTCCCTGCTCATGGGGGATAAGGTGGAGCCGAGAAGAGAGTTTATTGAACAAAACAGCGAACTGGCGGTTTTGGATTTCTAAGGGACGGAACTGGGGGAAACCGCTCTTTGCTGTCCGGGGCCTTCCGGCCCGGCCTCCGCTGAAAACCAGCCCAAGGGCAGGTTTCCCGGGCGCTTCGGCCCCAAAGATGGTTTCCCCCAGACCCCCTTCCGAGAAAGGTATAAAAGGGTATTTGATGAAAAAACTGTTATGTATTCTCGTATGCTTCCTGCTGGTCATTCCCTCCGCGCTGGCGGACACCCCGCCGGTGAAATTGCAGGAAGACGATCCGCTTTACACCAGCCTGCATGAGCGGGCCATGGAATACGCCGGGCTGTTCAACGAAGCGCTGCACAGCGAGGAATATCTGTCTTTGATCCAGATTCCCGATGGCGTAAAGGACGTGCTGGCCCTGGTGCAGATGCAGGATTTCACTCAGCCCGTGGACGTGACCATCGTGCGCACTGACGACGCGTTTGCCATGTATGAGCCGGGCGATCCCCACATCCTGCTCTTTGCCGCGGAAGTATCGCCCGCCCTGAAAACGCTTACCTGGCAGCGGCTGTATAACAGCACCGGCGCGATACTGGCAAGCCAGGAAGGGGATGCTGTGCTGGCGCTGTCCTCTTTATTGACGCTGACCGACGCCTTCATCCAACCGGACACCATGGACGGTCCCTGCTTCGCGGTGATGCAGTACGGCGGGCTGTACGCTTTCTTGGTCACCTTTGTTCCCACCGCCAACGGCGCGGTGATCGCCACCGCCCAGTTCATTCCCTCCCGCGCGGCGGATGATCTGAATATGCCTACGGAGTAAACCGGACCTCTCCGGCGCTTCGCGCCACCTCCCCTGATAGGGGAGGCAAAAAAGGCTTCCGTTCCCGGCTCCCCTATCAGGGGAGCTGTCGGCGAAGCCGACTGAGGGGTTTCGCAATAACCTCTTTTAAAAATGACTACAACGCCTGAAAGGAAGTACCTTCCATGAGCGACATCCAAGACAGACTGATCCCCACCGACCTGGAACACGAGATGCGGCAGAGCTTTATCAGCTACGCCATGAGCGTCATCGTGGACCGGGCGCTGCCCGACGTGCGGGACGGCCTCAAGCCCGTGCACCGGCGCATCCTGTACGATATGAACGAGCTGGGCATGACGCCGGACAAGCCCTACCGCAAGTCCGCCCGTCTGGTGGGCGACGTGCTGGGCAAGTTCCACCCCCACGGCGACAGCAGCGTGTACGACGCCATGGTGCGCCTGGCCCAGGATTTCAACCTGCGCTACATGCTGGTGGACGGTCAGGGCAATTTCGGCTCCATCGACGGCGACGGCGCGGCGGCCATGCGTTACACGGAAGCCCGCATGAGCAAAATCTGCACCGCCATGCTCCAGGACATCGAGAAGGACACGGTGGATTTTTATCCCAACTTCGACGAGACCCTGATGCAGCCTACCGTGCTGCCCGCCCGTTTCCCCAACCTTTTGGTGAATGGCACCAGCGGCATTGCCGTGGGCATGGCGACGAACATCCCGCCTCACAACCTGGGCGAGGTGATCGACGGCTGCGCATGCCTGATCGACAATCCCGAAGCCACCCTGGACGACCTGATGGAGCACATCAAGGGCCCGGACTTCCCCACCGGCGGCATCATCCTGGGCCGCAGCGGCATCCGGGAAGCCTACCATACGGGCCGCGGCCGTATCATCACCCGGGCCAAGACGGAGATCGAATCCATGTCCTCCGGCCGCGACCGCATCATCGTGACCGAAATTCCCTACGCCGTCAACAAGGCCCGGCTGGTGGAAAAGATCGCCGAGCTGGTGCATGAAAAGCGCCTGGACGGTATCAGCGATATCCGCGACGAATCCGACCGCAACGGCATGCGCATCGTGATCGAATTAAAGCGCGACGTACAGGCCCAGGTGGTGCTGAATTACCTGTACAAGCATACCCAGCTGCAGGACACCTTCGGCGTCATCATGCTGGCCCTGGTGAACGGGGAACCCAAGGTGCTGTCCCTGCGGGACGCGCTGTATTACTATATCCTCCACCAGGAGGACGTGGTGACCCGCCGCACCAAGTACGACCTGGACAAGAGCCTGGCCCGGGCCCACATTTTGGAGGGCCTGCTCAAAGCGCTGGATCATATCGACGAGATCGTGCGCATCATCCGCCAGAGCCCCGACACCCCCACGGCCAAGCAGCAGTTGATGGACACCTTCGATTTCTCCGACAAGCAGGCCCAGGCCATCCTGGACATGCGCCTGGCCCGTCTGACCGGTTTGGAACGGGACAAGCTGCTGGAGGAATATCAGGAACTGGAAAAGACCATCGAATACCTGCAGTCCCTGCTGGCCGACAAGCAGAAGCTGCTGGGTGTGGTGAAGGACGAGCTGCTGGAAATCAAGAATAAATACGCCGATCCCCGCCGCACGGAAATCTCCGCCATCGAAGGGGAAATCGACATTGCCGACCTGATCGCCGTGGACGATATGGTAGTCACCCTGACCCACTTTGGGTATGTGAAGCGCCTGAGCAAATCCACCTACCGGGCCCAGGGCCGGGGCGGCAAGGGCGTCAGCGCCATGACCACCAGGGAAGATGACTATGCCGAAAACATCCGCATCGTCAATTCCCACGAGCCCATCCTGTTCTTTACCAATAAGGGCCGGGTGTACACCCTGACCTGCTATCAGATCCCCGAAGCCAGCCGCACCGCCCGGGGCACCGCCATCGTGAACCTGCTGCAATTGTCCGGCGGGGAAAAGGTGACCAACATGATCCCCATGCCCGAAATGGCGGAAGGCTGCTATCTGATCATGGCGACCAGGGAGGGCCTGATCAAAAAGACCGCGCTCTCTGAATTCCAGAACCTGCGCAAGGCGGGCCTCATCTCCATCGTGCTCAACGAGGGCGACGAGCTGATCGGCGTGGAAATGTGCCGCGACGGGGAAGAACTGCTCCTGGGCACCCGGAAGGGCAAGGCCATCCGCTTTGCCGAACGCCACGTGCGCTCTATGGGCCGCGTGAGCCACGGCGTCAAGAGCATGAACCTGGAGGCGGGCGACGAGGTGACCGACCTGTGCGTGATCGAGGAGGACTGCCATGTGCTGTCCATCACCGAGAACGGCTACGGCAAGCGCACCGAGCCCGAGGCGTACCGCGAAACCAACCGCGGCGGCAAGGGCATCATCGCCATGAACCTGACCGAAAAGACCGGCTGGCTGGTGGCGCAGCTGATGGTGCATCCGGATGAAGACATCCTGCTCATCACCGACGATGGCACTGTCATCCGCACGCCGGTGGAGGATATCCGCGTCTGCGGCCGCGCCACCCAGGGCGTGCGCCTCATGCGCGTGGCGGAGGGCAGCCGCATCGTGGCCGTGGCCCGCGCCGAAAAGGAAGAGGAACCGGAAGAGGACGAAACGCCCGTGAACCTGCCTGTGGAAGACGCGGAGGACACCCAGGACGAAGCGTCCGCTTCCGAGCCCGAAAACAACGACGATATTTGATTCACGGCACCATAAAGCCTTCCCCGCTTTGGGGAAGGCCCATTTGGTTGTAAAGAGGAGTTTGAGAAAGGGAACTTTAAAGCAGTAAAAGGTTTTCCAAAAGCCTTCCCCTCGCAGGGGAAGGTGGGCCGCGCGGAACAAAGTAGGAAAAAGAAGTCAAGATAGTTCGCGCGGCTCGGATGAGGTGAACTCACCCGGCAATATGTGAGCATGTAACTGGGGGAGCGCCTCATCCGTCAGGCGCGGATTATCTTGATCACGCTTTCCATCTTGTTTCCGCGCCTGACACCTTCCCCTGCGAGGGGAAGGCTTTTGAAGACGCTTTTCTTACTTGTGTTTGTGAATTGAAGATTTCCATTATATCATCCATCGCACCAATAAGAATTTAGAGAGGAAAGCACCCATGAATTTCAAAGCGATTGCCCTGGTCATTTTGTTCGTGGTGTACTTATGGAATCTGTTTCTGAACCTGCTCAAGGCGCGCAGCGCGAAGAACCCCATCCCGGCGAATGTTTCCGATGTGTACGACGGGGAAACCTACCAGAAGTGGAAGGCTTACAACGGGGAAAAGAGCCGCCTGTCCGTCGT
Organism: uncultured Eubacteriales bacterium; assembly: GCA_900320085.1. Taxonomy (GTDB): domain Bacteria; phylum Bacillota; class Clostridia; order Christensenellales; family Aristaeellaceae; genus RUG563. The sequence goes on along the minus strand of ONRC01000005.1, from coordinate 50,447 downwards.
GGAAAGCACGGTTTCCTTCCTGGTGGAGGTTTGCCTGCTGGTGTTTAATCTATACGCCGCCTTTGCACGGCTGTTCTCTGACAATACGGTTCAGCAGCTGTTCGCGGTACTGCTGCTCTCCGCATTGACCGATGTTTTCCTGCTTCCCACGCGGTATTACGACACGATGCGGATTGAGGAAAAGTATGGCTTCAACCGCACCAGCAAGAAAACCTTCTGGCTGGATCAGGTCAAACAGTTTCTCATCGGCCTGGGCTTCATGACGTTTATCGGCTGGCTGCTCATGGCGGCGCATCAATGGCTGGGCGACTGGCTGATTCTGGCTTTCGCCGGGGGCATGACAGCGGTGATGCTGTTTTTCTCCTTCCTTTATCCCTTTTTCAGCAAAATCTTCAATAAATTCACCCCGCTGGAGGACGGTGAGCTGAAGGACCGCATCACCGCCCTGCTGGAAAAGAACGGCTATAAGGTGCGGGCCATTCAGGTGATGGACGCCTCCAAGCGCTCCACCAAGTCCAACGCCTATTTCTCCGGCTTTGGCAAAATGAAAACCATCGTGCTCTACGACACCCTGGTGCAGAGCATGACGGCGGACGAAATCTGCGCGGTGTTCGCCCATGAAATGGGCCACGGCCTGCATAAAGACACGCTGAAAAATCAAATACTGACCTTTGTGCAGATGCTGATTTTAGGCGTGCTGGCCTGGCTGACCCTGCGCACGCCGGATATTTTCCAGGCCTTCGGATTTGATAGGGTGAACTATGGCTTTGCCCTGATCCTCATCATGAGCGTGGAATTTGCCCTGATCGCGCCGCTGTTCGGGCTGGCGGTGAACTGGCATTCCCGCCGGGCCGAATACCGGGCCGACGCCCAGGCGGTGAAGGAGGGCTATGGGAACGCGCTGATCAGCGGCCTCAAAAAGCTGGCCAAAGAAAACTTTGCAGACCTTTCGCCCCATCCCCTGCTGGTGAAGCTGGAGTATTCCCATCCGACGCTGAGCCAGCGCATTGACGCCATCAATAAAGCTCATTAACGTTTTTACAGCTTTCTCGGAAAGGGGTGTGGGGAAAACCGTTTTTAGCCTTCCCCTATGAGGGGAAGGTGGCCCACAGGGCCGGATGAGGTTGTCCAAAGAGCGGTTTCCCCTACAAAAAAGTATGACCCAGAAACAAAAAACTTTGGTCGGCGGGGTGTCCATCCTGGGCATCGCGGGCATCATCTGCAAGGTAGTGGGCGTTTTGTACCGTATCCCCCTGGCCCATCTGATCGGGCCGGAGGGCATGGGCGTGTACCACAAGGTGTACCCCGCCTATAACCTGCTGCTCACCATTTCTTCCGCCGGCCTGCCGGTGGCGATTTCCCGCATGGTGGCCCATTATGTGACTCGGGAGGACCCGCGCAACGCCCGGCGTATTTTCACCATGGCCATGCGGATGCTGCTGGTGCTGGGCTTGCTGACGACGATGCTGATGCTGGTGTTTTCCGGACAATTGGCGGCCTGGCAAGGCACGGCGGAAACCAAAGCGGGCTATATGGCCATTGCGCCCAGCCTATTCTTTGTGTGCGTTATGAGCGCCTACCGCGGCTTTTTGCAGGGACAAAGGAACATGGTGCCCACGGCGGTGAGCCAGCTGATCGAGCAGATCGGCCGGGTGTTCATCGCGCTCCCGTTTGCGTATTTCGGCATGCGGCGGGGCGGCGTGGCGCTGGGCGCGGCAGGCGCCCTGCTGGGGGGCACCATCGCCGAAGGCGCGGCGCTGCTGTATATGCTGCTCCAGCATAAGAAGGCCGACCAGGCCCTGGATTTTGTCCCCCAGCGGGACGGAGAATCGCCCATTCAAAGCAGCATCATCGCCCAGCGGCTGATCCGCGTCGCCATCCCCATCACGCTCGGGGCCTGCATCGTGCCCCTGGCGGGGTTCATTGACAGCATCATGCTGACCCAGCTCATGGAGGGCGCGGGCATGACGGCGGAGGACGCGCTGGTGCGCTATGGCTCCTATGCCGGGCCGGTGCTGACGCTGATCAATGTGCCGACCGCCATTGCCATGGCCATGAGCACCAACCTGGTGCCCGACATCGCCGCGGGGCTGGCCCGGGGCGAAAAGGAATACGTCGCCAAGGAGGCAGGCGTGGGCCTGAGGATGGCGGCGGTGATCGGCTTTCCCTGCTCCATCGGCATGAGCCTGCTGGCCCAGCCCATTCTGTACCTGTGCTACCGGGGCAGCTACACGGCCGCCCAATTGGATGTTGCCGCTGAATTGCTCCGCATTTCCAGCCTGACCATTGTGCTCTTCACCATGGTGCAGGCCACCAGCGGCATTTTGCAGGGCGCAGGCAAGCAGCGCATCCCCATGTATACCCTGGTGCTGGGCGTGGCGCTGAAAATCGCCCTGAACTACACCCTCGTCCGCATCCCCGGCGTGGACATTCACGGCGCGCCCTGGGCCTCGCTGCTGTGCTACACGGCCAGCATGATCCCCAACCTGTACTTCGTATCCAAGTATACCGGCTATCGTTTCAACATGGTGGGCGTGGTGGTGAAGCCCTTTGGCTGCGCGGCGGTGATGGGCGTATGTGTGTATGCGATATGGACGCTGGGCTTCGGGTATCCGGGGCATCTGAACGGGTTTAAGCTCACGGCGGGGATCATCCTGTGCCTGATCGTGGGCGTGCTGGTATACGGCTTCCTGGCGCTGAAAACGAAAGCGGTGGACAAAGAGGACCTGCCCACGAAAATCAGGAGGTTCATCAAATGACGGACAAAAGCAAAATCACGGTGGTATCCCTGGGCCCCGGGCCTCGGGAATACCTGACCTTGGGGGCAATCGACGCGCTGAAAAAGGCGGAGTGGGTGATCCTGAGAACCTCCCTGCGCTGCGACGCGGCGGATTACCTGCGGGAGATCGGGGTGCAATTTGAGACGCTGGATTTCCTCCATGAGGAATGCGAGGACTTTGACGAGCTGACCGAGCGGGCGGTGCAATACCTGTTGGAAAAGGCGGAGGAAAAACCGCTGTGCTACGGGGTATTCGACGCGGCGGCGGATGAAACCGTGGCCGCGCTGCGGGCGAAGGCCCCGGAGGCTGTGGTAGTGCCCGGCGTGCCGCTGTCCGCGCCGTTCCTGGCGGCGGCTCCGGTGCAAAGCAAAATCGAAATCCAGACAGCCAGCAGCCTGGAAATCACGTCCACCCAGAATCCGCTGCTGATCCTGGAAGTCGATTCCCGGATGCTGGCGGGAGAATGCAAACTGCAATTGCTGTCCTGGTACGACGCTGATCAGCCCGCCCTGTTCTTCCCGCCCAGCGATCAGCCGGTCAGAACGTTCAAGGAGATGCCCCTGTCCGACATCGACCGCCAGCAAAAGTACGACCACACCTGCGCTGTGCTGCTGCCGCCCGTGGGTTTAACGGAACGCAAACGCTTTGATTTCTATGACCTGGTGCGGGTGATGGATATTCTGCGGGGGGAGGACGGCTGCCCCTGGGACAAGGAGCAGACCCACGAGACCCTGAAAAAGTACCTGGTGGAGGAAGCCTACGAAACCGCCGCCGCCGTGTCCGAGGAGGACTGGGACCACGTGGCGGACGAACTGGGAGACGTGCTGCTGCAAGTCGTGTTCCAGGCGAATATCGGCAGGCAGTACGGCACCTTCGAGCTCTCCGACATCACCACCCACATCTGCCGCAAAATGATCGAGCGGCACCGGCACATCTTCGGCTCCGATCACTGCGAAACCGCCGACGACGTGCTGGCCAACTGGGAAAAAATCAAGAAGGAAGAGCGGGGCTACAAGACCCAGACCGACGTGCTGAGGGGCGTGTCGCCGGGCCTGCCGCCGCTGATGCGCGCCGCCAAGGTGCAAAAGAAAGCCCGGGACGTGGGCTTTGATTGGCTTGATCCCCGGGACGCCCTGAAAAAAGTGCACGAGGAAGCGGACGAAGTGCTGTCCGAACTGGATACGAAAAGTGAAAACCTGGAAATGGAGTTGGGGGATTTGTTCTTTGCCTGCGTCAATCTGGCCCGCCTTGCCGGGGTGGATGCGGAAAGCGCCCTCCAAAAAGCCACTGAAAAGTTCATATCCCGCTTTTCTTCCATGGAAAATGCGATTTTACGCGAAGGAAAACGCTTTCAGGACTTGACATTATCAGAAATGGATGTATACTGGGAGAGTAGCAAAAAACACCCGCAAACCTAAGGCATTATCGGGTGTTCAGCACATTTTAAGTTGAGTGGAGGTTTTACTCATGAACAAATCTGAATTGGTCGCCGCTCTGGCTCAGAAAGCTGAACTGTCCAAGAAGGACGCTGAAAAGGCCCTGTCCGCTTTTGTGGACGTGGTTACCGAAACCCTGAAGGCTGGCGACAAAGTGCAGCTGGTCGGCTTTGGCACCTTCGAAGCCAAGGAACGCCCCGCCCGCAGCGCCCGCAATCCCCGCACCGGCGAAGCCATCGAAATCGAAGCCAGCAAGACCGCTGCTTTCAAGGTCGGCAAAGCCCTGAAGGACAGCCTCAACTAATTCGGTTTTCCTTTCAGCCGTGCCTTCGGGCACGGCTTTCATTATTTCAGTTCTAAGTTATAAGTTCTAATACTGTTTATCTTCTAAACCATTGAATAAGAATACCAACCAGAAGGCTTCCCCTTGAGGGGAAGCTGTCAGGCGCGGAACCAAGCTGGATAAAGAAATCAAGTTCATTCGCGCCTGACTGCGGCCGAAGGCGTAGCGAAGCGTTCTGAGGTGATGTTGGCATTCGTTTTAGTTTCTTGACTGCATCCCTGCAAATCACCTCATCCGAGCCGCGCGAAAATGCCCGATGCTTTCAATGCAGTCGGTTCCGCGCGGCGCACCTTCCCCTCAAGGGGAAGGCTTAGGGGTTTCTTTACTCAATTATTTAGAAGACAAACAGTATAAGCTGTTATGGTGTGACCAAGAGAAGCGAACACGATAAGCTTGAAACTTAGAACTTGGAACTTAGAACTATTAAAGGAGTATTACATCATGCGTCTTGATAAATACCTGAAGGTTTCCCGCATCATCAAGCGCCGCACCGTGGCGAAGGAGGCCTGCGACGGCGGCCGCGTGACCATCAACGGCAAGGTCAGCAAGGCCGGGACGGAGGTCAAGGAAGGGGACATCATGGAGATCCGCTTCGGCAACCGGGTGGGCCGATACGAAATCACCGATGTGAAAGAGGTCGTGCGCAAGGAGAACGCCGCTGAAATGTACCGCGTGCTGGAGGAAAGCCCGGAGATCGCGGCGGAGAGGGGATAAAAAGGGATTAGGGAAAAGGGACTAGGGTCAGGGATTACACAAAAGAAAAGGCATCAGATGAAGATGCCGAATGCATAGCAAACTTTCATCTAATGCCTAATCCCTATTCCCTAATCCCTGAAAACACTTACTTCGCTTTCAGCACCTTCATCACCGGCTTGGCGATCAGGATCGCCAGGACAATGCAGATCAGGGTGTCGGGAATCAGGTAGGTGCCGTTATAGACCAGGCTGGCCCAGGGCGCGGTGTCCCAGAACATGATGCCGGCCAGGGTGGCGGACAGGGCGCGGCACAGGGCGGCGATGACCATGGCGCAGTACAGGCCCCATTTTTCAGGCAGATGCTTGGCCACACCTGTCAGACCCAACGCTGCGAAGGCCAGCAGATAGTCCAGCGCGAACTGCCACACGTTGGCAAACCAGCCGCCCTGCAAATATTGCAGCACGCCGTAGGCCAGGCCCGCCAGCAGGCCGGGGCCAACGCCAAACGCCGCGGAGAACAGCATCAGGGGCAGCATGGAACCGGGGGTCACGCTGCCGCCCTGAGGCATACGGTACAGCCGGATGCAGGACAGCACGAAGGAGAGGGCGATGGCCAGCGCGCCGAAAGCGACAGTTTTCGCCGTCCACTTTTTGGAGGTTTTACCGATTGCCAGCAGAATGGCGCCCAGCGCCACCAGCACACCCAGAGCGATCCACACCGTACCGGGGGTTTCAGCAAACTTTTCTACCGCTTCCTGAGCCCAGGTGGGGTCGGCCTTCGCTGCCGTTTCTGCCACAGCTTCCGTTACTTCTTCCGTGACCTGCGCCGCTTCCTCGGCCAGGGCGGACGCCCAAAGAGTTACCATGAATATCAGCCTCCTATCTTTTGTTGCATCCTCAAATGAAAAACCCACATGCCATATCGCATGTGGGAAACGGATAAAACGCAGGCCTTTTCAGGCCGCGCGCCGCTTCCCTACGGTAGGATGATCTACACAGGTTCCAAGGGTTCTGTCTCAGCCATCTTTGCGGACGGCGCCCCCAGCGGATGCACGGCCTTATTATATCACGTTTGATTTTTCTGTCAAGGAGATACAGCCATGGAGCATCATTTTTTCGCTTACATCAACCGCATGAAGTTCATCCAGCGCTGGGGCCTGATGCGCAACACCATGCCGGAAAACGACATGGAGCACGCCCTTCAGACCGCCATGATCGCCCATGCCATCGCCGTGATGGGCAACGTGCGCTATAATCGGGGCTATGACGCCGAATACATCATGGCTCTGGCCATGTACCACGACGCCAGCGAGGTCATCACCGGCGACCTGCCCACCCCCATCAAGCACCACAACCCCGCCATCAAAACGGAATACAACAAGCTGGAGGACATCGCCGCCCAGAAGCTGATTTCCATGCTGCCGCCCGATCTGCGGGAATACTACACCCCCCTCATCGCCCACGACGAAAGCACCGACGCCTGGAAGATCGTCAAGGCTGCCGACCGCATCTGCGCTTACATCAAGTGCCTGGAGGAGCGCAAGAGCGGCAACCAGGAATTCGAGTCCGCCCGCAAGAGCGTGAAAAAGACCCTGGATCAGATCGACCTGGACGAGGTGCAGGACTTCATGATGGAGTGCGTGCCCGGCTTCGCCATGACGCTGGACGAAATATCGGAAGAATAGGATTCCCATAAAGTTCCAAACTATCGTGGACAAATCCGTTTGAAGCTGTTATAATGAGATGGAGAAGAAACGAAGGATCGCGCACGACGGATCAACAATGGGAGGAGAAAACAATATGCAGTATGTACCTTTTGGCAAGCATGGCTTTGACGTGTCCCGCCTGGGCTTTGGCTGTATGCGCCTGCCCACCGTGAAGGACGGCGACCGGGACGTGATCGACCGGGAAAAGGCGATCGGCATGATCCGCCACGGCATTGACGGCGGCATTACCTATGTGGACACCGCTTATCCTTATCACGGCGGCGAAAGCGAAATCGTGGTGGGCCTGGCCCTGAAGGAAGGCTACCGGGACAAGGTGACCCTGACCACCAAGCTGCCGGTGTGGGCGGTGAACGAGGAAAAGGACATGAACCGTCTGCTGGACGAGCAGCTCAAAAAGCTGGACGTGCCCTATGTGGACTTTTATCTGCTCCACGCCATGGACAAGAGCCGCATGGACAAGATGCAGGCCTTCCACTACAAGGACTTTTTCAAGCAGGCCGTGAAGGACGGGCGCGTGAAGCACCCCGGCTTCTCCTTCCACGACGACTGCGACACCTTCCTGCGCATCCTGCATGACTACGACGAATGGGGCCTGGCCCAGATTCAGTTCAACTACCTGGACGACGAGGAGCAGGCGGGCGTGAAGGGCCTGCGGGAAGCGGGCAAGTGCGGCGTGCCCCTGGTGATCATGGAGCCGCTGCGCGGCGGCGCGCTGGCGAATCCGCCCCAGAACGTGAAGGACTTGATGGAAGCCAATCCCCATAAGCGCAGCGCCGTGGAATGGGCCTTCGCCTACATCGCGGACTATCCCGAGGTGGCCACCATCCTGAGCGGCATGAGCACCCCGGAACAGCTGGACGACAACCTGCGCATCTTTGATACCCTGACTGTGGGCGGTATGACGGAGGAGGACCGCGCCTTTGCCAAGGAGCTGAAAAAGGCGTATCTGTCCCGGATGCCCGTCAAGTGCACCGGCTGCCAGTACTGCCAGCCCTGCCCCCAGAATGTGCATATCCCCGACATCTTCCACGGCTACAACCAGAGCAAAATGTTCGAGCAGGAAGGCCGCTTCATCAACAACTACCGCGGCCAGATCGAACACGGTTCCGACGCGTCCCAGTGCGTCCAGTGCGGCGCGTGCGAAGCTGCCTGCCCCCAGCATCTGTCCATCATCGACTGGCTGCAGACCATCGACCGGGAATACCACGAGATCGTGAAATAATATCCGATGACAGACAAAAGCCCATGCCGTGCGGCATGGGCTTTTGCATGGGCGGATTCATTTTTGCTTATTCGCTTCAGGCAGTAAGGAACGCCTCTCCAGCAGGAACACCGTAAAAGAATGCCTTCCGGTCAGTGCGTCCATGATATGACGGCTCTTATTCATTTTCGGATAAACGCCGCGTCCGTGCCGAGCTCGTCGCTGATGAAGCGCTCGGCGGTCATGTGCAGGTCGTATTTTTCCCGGAGGGAAGTCAGCCGGGCCATCATAGGACTGGCATGATGAGCGTCGATGGCGGCCTGATCCCGCCAAGAGTCGATGAGCAGCACGGTTTCCGGGTCGTTCAGCGGCTGGAAATACTGATAGCGCAGATTCCCTTCCTCCGCGCGGATGGCGTCCGCGACGCCGGATTCCTCCATTTCCCGGACAAAGGCCTGGGCGCTGCCGTTCTGGCCTTTATAATACAAATTCACAGTGATCATTTTTCATTTTCTCCTTCCACTTTTTCGGGCGATTCCAGTTGAAACCGGAGCGCGGAAGAACCGTCGGGAAGGATGACCGTTTCGTTCCACATAGCGGCCGGGCGCGTCCAGATTTCTCCATGTCCGTACAGCGCGCGATAAATCACCATGGGCTCCAATGTTTCGGAATGCAAGCCCAGGTTCAGCACCTCATAGCGGTTGCCCTTATAGTGGCGGTAATATCCCTTCGGGATGCGGATGCGCATGCTTTCCAGCAGCAGGTATGGGTAGGCTTCTTTCCAGAAATACAGCTCGTTCAGCTGCTTCCACAGTTCAGGATCGGCGGCAATCTTTTCCGGCAGAATCCACATGCCGTCCTGTACTTCTTCCGGCTGCCAGCGCATATCCTCGATGGCTGCGTCCTGGCGGAACAGCCATACGTCCCGGAAAAAGCCGCAGAGCTTTCTTTCCCGCCGCTCGGTCATCATAATGCGTCCCTGCGAAAAATCAGGCGCAAACCCCATTTCTTCCGAAACCTCCCGGGCGATGGCGGCGGCGCTGTCCTCGCCCGACAGGGCGGAACCGCCGGCCACCGACCAAATGTCCGGCATCACGTCCTTGTCCTTCGCCCGGCGCTGCAAAAGCGTTTCTCCCTTGCTGTTCAGGAAAAGCGCGTCCACCACCAGATGATACCGGCCTTCCGGTCCCGGCTTGCCGCGTTCAATGGTTTCGCCGGTCAAGGTACGGTTTTTATCATACAAATCCCACATTTCCATGTTGCTTTCCTCCTGCTTCACTGGTATTATTGTAGCAGGAAAGCATCCGATTTGCAAGATACGGACAGCAGGAGGCGCGGCATGGACGAAACGCTGAAAAAGCGGCTCACCGAACTGGCGAACCGCAGCTATAACCAGGGGATCTATTGTTTTACGCATTTCCTGGATCTGGCAGGACGGTCGGATTTTATGTCGTTGCTGTCATCACTGCCGCCGGTTCCCTGGACGCTGTTCGGCGGAGCTGAGGGGTGCGAACGCCAGATGCTGCGTTTTGGCGGCGAGGCACTGTGCGGCTACGATCAGGCCTTTCCCATCGCCATACTGCGCATCGCGCCACTGAGCGCGAAGTTTGCCGAGCCCCTGACCCACCGGGATTATCTGGGCTCCTTGATGGCGCTGGGGATGGAGCGGGAATTGCTGGGGGACATTGTAGTCCGGAAGGACGCGGCATATCTGTTCTGTGAAGAACACATCGCAACCTATATTGTGGAGCATTTCGTGCAGGCGCGGCACACCTCCCTCTCCAGCGAAATCATCCCGGAGCTGCCGGAGGGCGCGCTGTTTGAAACCAGGCGGATGCTGGTGCAGGTGGCGTCCCAGCGGGTGGACGCGCTGGTGGCGCATGTGTTCAAGATGAGCCGAGGGGACGCGCAGGCGCTTTTCCCTGCCGGGAAGATCTTCGTCAGCGGCCGTCTGTGCGAAAGCCCCGGCCACACCCCCAAGTCCGGCGACGTGATCTCCGTGCGCGGCTTTGGCCGCTTCCGCTACGCGGGCGTGGAAAGCCTGTCGAAAAAGGGAAAGGAAAACACGGTGGTGGAGGTTTTTGTGTGATGATTGATTGGACACTTTAAAACACGCAGCTGTTCGCCCCAGACCCCAACCAGGGTCCTGAGTATCCGCAGCCTCAATCGTCGCAACTCGCCTTCATGGCGAGATTGCTCGTTTCGGCTGATCTCAGCACGGACAGAACATCCGCCACAGGCGGCTGTCCGTGCTTCGTCCCTGGACCCGCATTTGGCGAAATAACGTAGTTGGGAAAAGCAGCCAAGCTCCGCCTGTCGCGCTGGGGTTACGAAAAGGATGAGGACTTCTGACCCAAGAAAGCCCGGGAAAATCCGAGGGGGAAAGTAAACTTTCCCCTGCGGATTCTTCCCTGGCTTTCCCCGGATGCAAAGCATCCGGGCTGGCGGCGTTCCCCGCAGGCCGTCGCAAGTCCGCTTCATGCGGACATTGCTCGTTTCGCCTGATTTCATCGCCGATGAAATTCCCGCCACAGGCGGTCATCGGCGATTCATCCGCCGGGTCAGAAGCACAACGGCACTAAGCCAGACTTCCGCGTTCTTCCCTGTATCAGCGGGAACCAAGCAGATTTTACAATTCATGTAGTTTCCGCTATTGAGGTCCAGGAGGGCTGAAGCGCCCGGAGAATGATCCAGTGGATCATTCTCAGCGTAGGCCGGGCGGCAGCCCCGTGAGAAATCTCCTGGTGCAGGTGCACGAGGGCCGCATAGGCCCTCGCTCCGTCGTGACTTAAAGTGTCTTTTTCACCGTGTTCAACAAGGCATCCCGTTCATTTTCAACCTGCCCGCGCACCACTTGCAGCAGCAGGGCGTGGAGCGTTTCCCCGATGGCGGGGCCGCGCAGGCCGAGAGCGGCCATGTCCTTTCCGTTCACAGCCAATTGAGAAAGCGTGTAGCAGGCGTTTTCGCTGAGCAATGACGACAGCTTTTCTCTCAGTGCTTCCGTGTCCCGGGCGACGGCGTCCGGGCTTTCTTTTTCTTCGGCGGTTCGCACAGCCTGCCGCAGCAGGATCAGCTGCCCCAGCCGTTCCGGACCGACAAGCATCAGCATTTCCTGCATGGTTTCAAGGCGCAGGTCAGCGCGCTGATAGCTTACCAATTCGGATACGGTGTCCATCATTTTGACGGACATTTTCAGGCTTTTCAAAATTTCGCGGGCCGTTTTCGCGCTGCTCTCCGCATCTGCGCCGCATTGCAGAAGAAACGCGGCCCATCGGAGCTCGGCCTCCTTCGGCGCAGAAGAAATGGTTTTCAGGGTTAGCAGCCAATCATCGCCGCGCATCAGGGGACTTAACTCCGGCAGGACGGTTTCGATCACCTCGGGAAATTGCTTGAGCACGCCGGCGGCGTGGCCGCCCTGCAGCACGCCCGTCAGTTCCACCGCAATGCGTTCCTGGCTGACGTGGCCTAGCTGGCTTCTGCCCTCCCGGACAGCCTGGGCGGTCGCGTCCTCGATGGGGAAGCCCAGCCGGGCGGAAAACCGCAGCGCCCGCAGGATGCGCAGCGCGTCCTCCCCGAATCGGGCAGCGGGATCGCCCACACAGCGAATGATCCCAGCTTTGCAATCTTCCTGACCGCCAAAGGGGTCAACCAACCCGGCCACAGGCGAGTACGCCATGGCGTTGATGGTGAAGTCGCGGCGGGACAGATCGTCCTCCACCCGCGCGGTGAAGCGCACGGAATCAGGGTGCCTTCCGTCGGAATACGCGCCGTCCACCCGGAAGGTGGTGATTTCCAGCGGCATCCCGCCAAGCAGCACCGTCAGGGTGCCGTGCTTTAAGCCCGTTTCAATGGTGCGTTCCCCTTGAAAAACCCGCTGCATTTCCTCCGGGGTGGCGGCGGTGCAGATGTCGTAATCGTGGGGGGTAAAGCCCAGTACGTGGTCGCGCACGCACCCGCCTACCGCAAAGGCCGGATAGCCCGCCGTTTCCAGACGGTTCAAAGCCGTTTCCACCGGCCGTGGTAAAATCAAATACAATGGAATCACTCCTTCCGATTTATCATAATCGCAGATTCCCGCCTTGTCAATCCATGGATTTTGTGGTATGATTACTGTATATCTAGGAGCGTTGGGGGCTGCTTGCATGGAACTGCTCGAAGCGGTTGTGGAAGCCAGGAGGATACTGAATGATGTGACGCCGCTCAAAACGGATTGCGGCCGGGCCTGCGGCGGCGCCTGCTGCCAGCCGGACGAGGACGGCCAGGGCGGCATGCTGCTGTTTCCCGGCGAAGAAGCGCTGTATGAAACCCTTCCGGAAGGCTTTTCCATCCGGGAGGATAACGCCGTGCTGCCGGGCATGAAGCTGCTGACCTGCGACGGTATCTGTGAACGGGAAAATCGCCCCCTTTCCTGCCGCCTGTTCCCGATGCTGCCCACCCGCACCGGCGCGAAAATGGATCGGCGGGCCTGGGCCGTGTGCCCCTTAATGGAATCGGGCAAGCGGGGGCTGAACCCCGCGTTCGTGGAAGCGGTCAAGGAAGCGGGCAAGGTGCTCTATGCTTGCCCCGAGCACGCGGCTTTTCTCGACGCCATCCATGCTTTTAATGAACGGCTGAAAGAATTTTGAATCAATATTACCCTATTCTCTCATCTCTATTCCCTCATCACAGCACGGGAGGTAAAAATCATGTCCTGGGTACAGGTGGAATGCGACCGGGAAATCCATTTGAACGGCAGTCAGGGCCATTTGCTTCTGCGGGATGCCCGGGGCGATTTCAGCCGCTGGGCGGGCCAGGCCGCGTGCGTGTATCTCGACCCGCCGTTTATGACCGGGGACGAGTTTTTTATGCGGATGCGCGTGGGGGAGAAGGGCTGGACGACGGGCAAAAACACCCTGACCCTGCCTGCCTATCAGGATAAATTTTCCGGGAAGGCGGAATTTCTGGGCCTGCTGCGGGAGGCGCTGGAAAACGCCAAGGTGCTGCTGAGTGAGGAAGGGTCGCTGTTTTTGCATCTGGACAGCCGCATGGCGGCGCACGCGCGGCTTTTGTGCGATGATATTTTCGGGGAAAGCAATTTCGTGAATGAGATCATCTGGGCCTACCAGTCCGGCGGGCGCACGATGAAGCGCTTTTCCCGCAAGCATGACGTGATTCTTTTCTACCGCAAGTCCCGCAGCCAGTATTTCAACATCCAGGCAGTGCCCATTTCCCGGGGCGAAAACCGCTCCAACCACATGCGCCGCAGCATCGACGAGCAGGGGCGGCCCTACCGCAGCATCAAGTCCGGGGGAAAGACCTATATTTATTACGACGATGACCCCGTTTATCCCGGAGATGTGTGGACGGACGTGAGCCATTTGCAGCAGAAGGACCCACAGCGCACCGGCTACGACACCCAAAAGCCCCTGGCGCTGCTCAAGCGCATCATCCTTTCCACCACCCGCAAGGGCGACCTGGTGGCTGATCTGTTCGGCGGTTCGGGCACCACGGCGGTGGCCGCGGCGGAGGAAGGGCGGCGGTTCCTGTCCTCGGATGTGGGGACGCTTTCCCTGTCTGTGACGCGCAAGCGCCTGCTGGATACCGCCATGACCGTGGAAGCGCCGACGGGCACCTCAGGCGCGGTGATGGAGGCAGAATTTGACCCCGGCATCGCCTTCCACGACGCGCATCTGATTGATTACCGGACGCCGGAAGGCGCGCCCGTCACGGGACTGGACGCGGTGGACCAGTGGTCGGTGGGCTTTTACCGCGACCGGGCGTTCTACGTGCAGGCCAACGCCGCCCGGGCCAAGCATACCCCGGCGCTGCAAACCACGCTGCAATTGCCCCAGCTGCGGGGCGTGCCCGCCGTGCTGATTTCGGACGTGCTGGGCAACCGCAGCGTATGGATACAGGAGGAAAACACATGACGCAGGAAAACAAAACAAGAAGCATGATCGCCCGCATCGTCGCCGTCGTGGTGGCGCTGGCCGTGATCGGCGGCAGCATCTTCTTCATCTTCGCGCCGGGCCGGAACGGAAACACCGGCGCGCTGCCCTTCGCCGCCGCGAACGCCGAGGGCTTCCAAACCCTGAAAAAGGGCGATTCCGGCAAGGAAGTGAAGGTCGCCCAGGAAGCGCTCAAGCAGCTGGGCTATTACAGCGGCAAGACCGACGGCAATTTCAGCAAAGCGCTGGAAGCGGCGGTGCTGGACTTCCAGAAGGATTTCGGCCTGAATGCCACCGGGCAGCTGGATGAGGAAACCTACGTGCTGCTGGCGGAGGAAATCGGCGCGGAGCTGCCCGCCGACCCCGCTGCCGCCAAGCCCGACGCCACCGCCCCGCCCAAAGAAGCGGAAGCCGAAGAAGAACCCTTCGTGGTGGAGGATGGAGAGTATTCCGATAAAGAACATGTGGCGGCGTACCTGCGGGCTTTTGGCAAACTGCCGTCCAACTACATCACCAAGAAAGAAGCCCAGGCCCTGGGCTGGGTGAGCAGCCTGGGCAACTTGTGGGACGTGGCCCCCGGCAAGAGCATCGGCGGTGACCGCTTCGGTAACTACGAAGGTCAGCTTCCGACAGCAAAAGGCCGGAAATACACGGAGTGCGACATTGATTTTGACGGAAAACGGCGCAATGCCAAGCGCATTGTTTTCAGCAACGACGGCCTGATTTTCTATACCGAAGACCATTATACCACCTTTGAGGAGATTAAATGATATGAACAGAGTGCAGCTTTCCGCCGCCGCCTGGGACACCACGGAAAAGGCCCATGCCGATCTGGCGCAGGCGCTGAACTTTCCGGATTATTACGGCCATAACCTGGACGCCCTCCATGACTGCCTGACCGAGCTGACCGATACGCAGCTGGTTATCACCGATTGCGCCGTTGCCAGCGGGAAGCTGGAAAAATGGCCGGGCTTCCTGTCCGTGTTTTTCGATTCCGCGGAGGAAAATCCCGGTCTGGATATCCGGCTGCTGCCGTGATAGCAAAAAAACTGTTCAGCCGCAGGGGGTGAAAGCCGTCCTTTGGCTGAACAGTTTTTCTTTGATTGCTTTACAGGCAGCCGCGCAGGCCGGAGAACCGGTTCACGTGCCATTTTGCCCGGGCGTCATCTTTCGCGTCCCCCATGGAGGCGCAGTCAAAGCCGCCCGCCACAGCGGCTTCCACCCCGGCGTGGGCGTCCTCCACCACCAGGCAGCGTTCCGGCGGCAGGCCAAGCATTTCCGCCGCTTTCAAAAACACCTCGGGATGGGGCTTGGAATGGGTGATGCAGTTGCCGTCGGCCACCGCGTCAAAGAAATCGCCCAGGCCGATGCGCTCCAGAATGAAGGGCGTGTTTTTGCTGGACGACCCAACGGCCAGCCTGAGGCCGCAGTCGCGGAAGAATTGCAGTGTTTCCCTGACCTCGTCGGATAAATCCGCCGGAGACATTTGCCGGAGCAGCGTCCTGTACAGGGCGTTTTTTTGTTCAGCAAATGCTTGCTTTTCCTGCTCCGAATAGGTCCTCTCGCTTTTTTCCAGGATGATCTTCAGGCTCTCCATCCGGCTGACACCGCGCAGCAGATTGTTCCGCTCCCGGTCAAAGGGGATGCCCAGCTGATCCGCCAGCGTTTTCCAGGCCTGATAATGGTATTCGTCCGTGGAGCAAATCACTCCGTCCAGGTCAAAAATGATTCCCTGATATTTCATCACTGCTGCCTCTTTTTTATTGTCCCTATTTCTAAATTCATAACAACCTCGTTCTGAAGGATGAATTTTATAGCCAGCTTGGAGGGACGCTGGGGGCTGCGCGCCCCCAGATCCGCAGCCTCAATCGGCGCAAGTCCGCTTCATGCGGACAGCGGACATTGCTTGTTTCGGCTGATCTCACCGCCGATGAGATTCCCGCCACAGGCGGTCATCGGCGGTTCGTCCTGCACCAGGGGGATGATCCCCCTGGTCCCGCAACCGGCGAAATATCGTAGTTGAGGTAAGCGGACTAGTTCCGCCTGCCGCGCTGGGGTTGCGAAAAGTTTGAGGGCTTCTGGCCCAAGAAAGACCGGGAACATCCGAGGGGGAAAGTGAACTTTCCCCCTCGGATGATTCCCTGGCTTTCCCCGGATGCAAAGCATCCGGGTTGGCGGCTTTGCCGCCGGGCCAGAAGCATCACGGCACCAAGCCAGACTTCCGCGTTCCTCCCCGCTTCTGCGGGAACCAAGTTGATTTACCCAATCAAGCATTATCCGCTATTGTGGGTCCAGGGGGTCACCCCCTGGTGCAGGGGTACGGGGGCCGCACAGGCCCCTGCTTCGTCGTTTGATTTTTATCCTTTATAACATGGCTGTTAGTATACGCAAATCTCCGCCGCCTGCGCGCCGCCGGTGCGGGAGGAGGTGTTCAGGGTAAAAATCACCTTCACATAGGCCGCCTGTACCGCCTTAAAGTCGATGCGGACGCGGTTGCCCGTGGCGGCGTCGAAGGGATACTTTTCAGCGGCGGCCACCTCGGTGAAGGTCTCCCCGTCCTGGCTCACCTGCACGGCGATTTCCTGGATGCGGGGTTCCCAGATGGAGGAGGGGTTCAGGCACACCGCCACGGTGGACACGGCGAAGCTGCCCTGCAAATCGAACACGATTTCCGCCGGGAAGCCCTTGCTTTCCCAGTAGGTGTCGGTTTTGCCGTCGTTGACGTTTTTCTCCACATACACGTCGGTGTGGGCCCCGGCCTTGACGGGCTTGTTCAGGGCGAAATTCTCCGTTTCGGGCAGGGGGATATAATCGTCCGCCGGGTCGGGGAAGCAGGGTGGGCGCTCCGCCTTCGTCTGTTCGGGAGCGGAAACGATGGTGACGATGGTTTCAATTTCCTCCGCCTCTTCGCCCAGGGCCAGGCAGGGCAACAGCAGCACGGCGGCGCAAATCAAGCAGATAATCCGTTTCATGGTTCCGCTCCTTTCTTATTCGATGGTGATGCCGTCGCAGTAATCGTCGATGGACAGCTTCATGGCTTTGAGGTCGGTGATCGAATTGCCCAGGATGCTCACATTCCTGAGCGTCACGTTGGTGATGCGATTGTCGTCGCTGTGGCCGGACAGGCGGGAGCGGGACACCTTGCCGTCCGCCGTGTTGATCACTGTCAGCCCGTCGATCAATACGTTGTCAATGGACCCGAACTCGTCCCGGACCGTGGACCAGGCGGAATTTTGCAGCGTCATTTCGATCAGCTCTTTGTTGTTCCCGTTGTCCCCCTGCATCATGGCGTTTTCCACCACGATATTGCGGTAGACGATATCGTGCACAAAGGCGTCGTCGCTGTTGTGGATGCTGATGACGGGCTTGTGGAAGTTGTACAGCACCGTGATATCCTCAAACAGCACGTCGCTGATTTCGGGGTCCAGGGTCAGGCCTTTGTCGGTTTCATAGCCGATTTCCATGGACTGGGCCAGATCGGTCCACACCTGCATGTTTTTGAAGGTGATGCCTTTGGTGGAGCCGGAATAGTTTTTGATCACCAGGCTGTCGTCCCAGGTGCGGGCGAAGGAGTTGGTCACGGTGTGGTCGGTGCAGGACTGGAAGGTGAAGCCGTCGCCGTTCTGACGGCCGGAAATGATCTTCACGTTGTCAATGGTCACGTTTTTGGAGGAGTAGGAATTCAGGTTCCAGCAGTTGGAGTTCACCAGGCAGATGCCCTCTACCGTCACGTTTTTGCTGTGGTTCAGGTCGATGGGCACCCGGGCATAGGAGCCCGCCTGGTTCCAGGCAGGATAATCGCTGCCGTCGATCAGGCCGCGACCGCAGATGCGCACATTGCTGGCGTTGGCCACAGAAATGATGGAATGAAGCACCGCGCCGCCGGAAAGATACAGGGTCTGATTGTCCTCCAAGGCGATGGCGTCCATCACCCATTCGCCAGGGCCGATGTAAAACACGTCGGGATCGTTGGGATCGGGCACGTCGGTTTCCAGGGGATTGGCAAAAATGTGCAGGGCCTTGTTTACATTGTCATTGAAAACGACGGTATACTGTCCGGGCTCCGTGAGGGTGAAGCTGACCGTGCCATCCTGTACCTGAGGCACGATGCCAAAGGCCTGCGGCAGCACCTTTGCGCTTTCCACTTCCTTTTCCAGCCCGGGCATATTTATGCTCACATTCACCTTGCCCTCAAAGTCGAAATAGGTCATGGGCGTGGTGGTGGGCTGGGTGTTGGCATTCCAGATATGCTCATGGTTGACCATCACGTCATACACGAACAGCTCGTACCCGTTCACGCTGACGGCGGCGGTTTGGGAGCTGGTCATGGTTTTGGGGCCTTCATAAATCGTCAGCCGGGTCGCTTCCGCCTGCGCCAGGGCAGGGAAGCAGGCCAAAGCAAGGATCAGGAAAAGAATCATCATCGTTCGTTTCATCTGACGTCCTCCTTCCGCGTTTGGAAAGTTTAGCGTTAAACCTATTCTATTATACCGCCCTCCATCGAAAAGAACAAGAGCAAAATAAAAATTTTCGGAAATTTATTTCCCATACTTGACAGGTTGCCCACGAGGTGCTATAATGAGCACAAATGATAGGTTTAGCGTTAAACCTATACAAACATCTTGAGGAGGATGACCATGAAAAAGTTCCTTGCTATCGTCCTGGCCGCCATGATGCTGCTGGCTGTGGCCGCGCCCGTTCTGGCAGAAGAAACCGTGAGCTTCCTGTGGGACAACTTTGACGACCGCGACCCCAATTCCAAGCCCGAGTTGGCGCCTAACGGCGTGAACATGTGGTGGGACAACTGGGCCAACCTGCGCGCCAAGAATGAAGACGGCGCCATCAAGATCGACTATCGCCCCAAGGCCTTCGACCCCGAAGACTACGACGACGAAGCCGACTACTTCGCCCATGCCGCCGACTGGATGGGCAACTGGGGTGAAGCCGTGAACATGTGGGCCCTGGACGGCATCTCCTACTGCAAGTACCTGCACGTCCGCATCAAGGGCGCTGAGGGCGGCGAAGAAACCAAGCTGATCATGTACTGGCATCCCGAAGATTCCAAATTCTATTCCGCCCGCTTCTGCGACCTGGTGCTGGCCGACGGCAGCAAAGCCACCATCACCACCGAATGGCAGGATCTGGTGATCGACCTGGAAGCCTCCGGTTTCCCGGGCATGACCAACGCCTTCCACTTCTACGCTTTCGCCAAGAACGTGATCTGGCTGGATGAAATCTCCTTCTCCGATCCCGTGGCGCCCATCGACGCTACCAGCGGCGAAACCATCCTGGCCGGCCTGACCGCCGAAGAAACCGGCAAGGCCTGGGAACTGCCCATCCAGGAATACCTGGCTGCAATGGAATAATAGCAATTTGACCCAACAAGCGGGGGCAGCACGGCTGAGCCCCCGCTTTTGTTGTCAAACGACAGGGAGTCATGACATTAAGGGAGTACTATAAGTTAGAAACCAACGATTGTAGGGGCGGATATCATCCGCCCGTAGGGAAAATTGTTTGCAGAAATAAATGAAAGGAACGTAACGATTTACAGGATGGGCGGATGATATCCGCCCCTACATATGATAGAATCCTTCGTGAGTTAATGCTTCTTTTCTCTTGCGCCCATCAAACGATTCCAAAAAAGTATTGCAGCAAATTGGAAAATTAGGTATACTGATCCTGTTGCGCTGCCGGAAATCATTTCCGTCCGCGCACGCGAATCCATCCGTCTGGAGAATCAATATGGTCACACTAAAGGACATCGCCGCGGAAGCGGGCGTGAGCATTACCACCGTATCCAACGTGGTGCACAACCGGAAAAGCCGGGTGTCGCCGGAGCGGGTGAAGAAAATTTGGGAGATCATCGAGCGGGAGCATTACGTGCCCAGCATGTCAGCCCGTTCCCTGGCCAACGATCATTCCTCCATCATCGGGGTCATCACCCACCTGACGCCCCAGAACACCGGCAGCACCATGGGCGACCCCTTTTTGAGCGCTTTCGTGGAAAGCATCGAAAAGCGCACGCGGGAGGAAGGGTACTACGTGATGGTGCGTGCCGTAGAGGACGCGGGCGCGCTGGAAGCCATCAGCCGCAGCTGGCACCTGGCCGGGCTGGTGCTGACCGGCATGTTCCAGGATGATTTCTTCACCGCCACCCTGAACCTGGGCATTCCCTTCGTGCTGATCGACAGCTATGTGCACCATCCCGACGTGTACAGCGTGGGCCTGGAGGATGAAAAGGGCGGCTACCTGGCCACGAAGCATCTATTGGAAAACGGCCATCGGGCGATCGCTTTTACCTCGCCCTCCATCCGTCCCGGCGGCGTGATCGACCAGCGCCTGCAGGGCTACCGCCGGGCGTTGGCAGAATATGGCGTAGCCTTTGATCCCTCCCTGGTGTTCACCCAGGAAATCACCGTGGAGGAAGGCAAAAAGCTGGGCCGCCAACTCAGCGAAAAGCCGGAAATCACCGGCATCTTCGCCTCCGCCGACATTTTGGCCGCGGGCATCATGGCGGGCCTCAGCGAACGCGGCGTAAACGTTCCCCGGGATAAATCCATTGTGGGCTTTGACGACAACTACCTGTCTCAATTGACCATCCCCGGCCTTACCACCGTGCACCAGGACGCCGACCAGAAGGGTATTCTGGCAACCGATATGATTTTATCCCAGCTTCGGCATGAGGAAGTGGAACAGAAAAAGATCATCCTGCCGGTAAGGCTCGTGGAGCGCGGCAGCGTCAGGAACGTAACAGAGAAATAAATATTCCCCAAAAACCAAACGCCTTCCCCTCACAGGGGAAGGTGGGCCGCGCGGAACAAAGCAGGCAAGAGAAGTCAAGAGAATTCGCGCGGCTCGGATGAGGTGAATTCATCTGCTGCAATATGAACATGTTAGGAAAAGGAGCACCTCATCCGTCAGGCGCGAATTGACTGGATCACGTTCTCAAACTTGGTTCCGCGCCTGCCACCTTCCCCTGCGAGGGGAAGGCTTTTTTATGCCTTTTTATGCCTGAACGATTTTCCCGCCTTCGGGAGTGACCTCCACCATCAGCCTTTCCCCGCCCGCAATGATGGGGAAGCGCAGGCGCTTCAGCTGCTTGGGCAGATTGGGATGGATTTCGGGCTTTCCGTTTTTCATCCGCAGCCCGGCGAAGCCCAGGGCGGCGATCATCCAGGCCCCGCCGTTGGAGGCGGGATGGGTGCCGCCGATGTAGATTTCCCCGGCCCACTGCTTGCCGCCGCCCACCACATCAATATTGGCGGTGCGCATGAACAAATCCCAGGCCTCGTCCAGCCGCCCGACACGGCAGGCGGTCAGGGCGTACATGCAGGCGGACAGGCTGGAGCCGTGCTCGGTGCGGGGCTCGTAATAGCGCCAGTTGACGTCGATTTCCGGATCGGTGAACGCCTCCGGGAACAGCGCCATCATGGCGATCACATCCGCCTGTTTGATGATCTGCGTGGTGCCCGCCACACCATGGTCGCCGCCCCAGTATTCCCGGGGATCGCACAGCCGGGAGCGCACGGTGTCCAGGAAGCAATCCTCCAAATCAAAGTAACCGTCGAACTGCTCCACCACCCCGTTTTTCACCCGGGGTTCCCGGATACGGCCAAGCAGCGCGGGCAGCAGCTGCCAATCCTTTTCATACTCCATTTCCTGTAGGAGAGCGGTAAATGCCTCCGGCTGATCGGCAAAAATGTCCTTCAGCAGCAGGGCGCTTTCCAGGCAGTGCCGGATCATCCGATTGGTAAAGGCGTTGTTGGTCACCCGCTCGTGGTATTCGTCCGGGCCAATCACATCGGCAAAGTCCGCCTGCTCGCTGTCCACATGGCCGTTGGCCCGGCTCAGATAGAAGCGGGCGCATTCCAGGATCACCCGGGCCCCGCCGTCTTTCAGCAGCGTCCGGTCGCCTGTAATATCGTAATAGCTGCGCAGGGCGTAGGCAATGTCCGCGCTGATATGGATTTGCTTGTCCCGGAAATAGGTGCGCACGGGGCGGTGGGTGAACACGTCCACCACGTTGAAATTGGTGCAGCCTTCTTCCCCGCCCTCCTGGCTTTCCCAGGCGTAAAAGGCGCCGCGATAGCCGTATTCCGCCGCTTTTTTCAACGCGCCGGACAGCGTTTCGATGCGGTAGCGCAGGAGCGATTTTGCGATTTCCGGCTGGGTATACACGAACATGGGGAAGAAAAAGATTTCGGAATCCCAGAAGATCGCACCCTTATAGGTTTGCCCCGACAGACCCCGGGCGGGGATGGACAGGTTCTTCGCGTGGCGCGGGGCGATGCAGTTCAGATGGTACTGGCTGGCATGCAGGGCCAGGGCGGCGGCTTCGTCCCCCTCCGTGACGATTTCGCAGCGCTCCCAAATCGTTTCCCATGCATCCCGATGGGCCCGGATGCAGGCGGCAAAGCCTTTTTCTTTCGCCTGCAGGCTAAGTCGTTCAGCGGCCTTTACGGGGTCGGCGTCATCCAGGGAGGTATACACCCCGGAGAATACCGATACCGTCAGCGTGTCCCCCGCTTTCACTTTCCGCTTCAGCACCCGAAACAGGCCGGACGCTCTCTGCTCCACCGTTTCTTCCGCTTCAAAATCCAGGCTGACGCATTGGGCGGCGGCAACAGTAATGCGTTTTTCTCCCGTGACCGCCCAAGCCGACAGCGCTTCCCCCGCGCGAAATTGCCAATCAAACAAATGGGGGCCGTTGATGTCCCAGATGTCAGTGGAAATGCCCGCTATCAGCGTCATTTCCCCGTCCGATCGGAAGCGCATTTCATACCGGTCCGCCAGCAAATGGGTTTCCGCCATGGATACGAAGCGTTGGCTGCTGACCGTCACCGGGCCGAAATCCGTTTCCCGCTGAAAAATCCCGTGGCGGTAATCCAGCGTTTGGCAATGGCTGACCGCTTCCGTCTCTCCCAGCGTCATGGCCAGGCCGTTGAAAGACAGCTGCATGAACAGACTGTTGGGCGCGTTCACCGGTTCCCGCCAACGGTCCTGATATTGGTCATATACCCCCGCCAGGGTGACGGCGGGGAACAAAGACGGCCCGGCTTCTTCCACGACACCCCGCAAACCCATATACCCGTTGGCACACAAAAAACGGTTGCCGTCCGCTGCGGCTTCCTTGGAATCAAAACTGCGCTTTTCCAATACCCAATTGCTCATGGTTTCCTCCTGGTACTTTTTATCTTCTAAAATCATAACAGTCATGTTGTGAAGGATAACGACGAGGCGAGGGCCTGCGCGGCCCTCGTGCACCTGCACCAGGCGGAACTTGTCCGCTTACCTCAACTACGATATTTCGCCAGGTGCAGGACGAACCGCCGATGACCGCCTGTGGCGGGAATCTCATCGGCGGTGAGATCAGCCGAAACAAGCAATGTCCGCATGAAGCGGACTTGCGCCGTTTGAGGCTGCGGAACTGGGGGCGCGCAGCCCCCAGCGTCTCCTCTAAGTTGGCTATAAATCCATGCTTGGGAACATAGTGTTTAATATTTTTTAGAAGATGAATGGCATGAAAGGCAATCCGCCCGCGCTATGGCAGGCGGATTTCTTTTATTGCAGCCGGGAAATGAATTGTTCTTCCTCCGTCAGCGTATAGGTTTGATCATAAACTTGCAGGGCAAGGGGTTCGCCCTGGGTGAGGACGAAGCCGGTTTCTTCACCGTCCATGCACACGCGGATGACCCGGCCCCGGTACAGGATGGAGAAGGTCAGCTTCTTCCAGCGCTTTGGCAGGCGCGGGGCAAAGCGAAGCTGCTTCCCGTCGCTGCGCAGGCCGGCGAAGCCATACACGATGTTGATCCAGGCCAGCGCGATGCTGGTGATGTGCAGGCCTTCCCGGGTGTTGCGGTTATAGTTGTCCAGGTCCAGCCGGGTGGCGAAGCCGAAGAAGCGGATCGCTTCCTCCATTTTGTCCAGCTCCGCCGCCAGCACGGAATGAATGGCCGGGGACAGGGAGGATTCGTGGATGGTGCGGGGCTCGTAAAATTCATAGTTGACCCGCTTCACCTGGGCGGAGAAGGACGAATTGCACAGGTACAGCATCATCAGCACGTCGGGCTGCTTGATCATGTCCGAGCGGTAAATGCGGTCGTAGGACCAGTGATCGTACAGCGGGAAATGGGACATGGGGATGGCATGGATGTCCGTATGGGGCAGATTGAAATAATCATCGTGCTGCTCGATCAGCCCGGTTTCGTCCATGGGAATATACATCTGATCGGCAATGCTTTGCCACTGAGCAAGTTCAGTGTCCGTCAGGGCGGTTTTGTCCGCCAGCGCGGCGTAGGCGATAGGCTTTTTGACCCGCATCTGACGGAGGGCATCGGCGGCGTATAGCAGCGTGCGCATCCCCATGTAGTTGGTGTAGGCGTTGTTGTTCACCATCATGTGGAATTCGTCCGGGCCCATTACGCCAAAGAAGCCGTACTTGCCCGTTCTCCCGCCCTTTTCCACCCGACTGACCAGGAACCGGGCGATTTGCAGCAGCATTTCCGCGCCATAGTTCCACAGGAATTCTTCGTCCCCGGTCACCTGCACATAATGCCAGATGCCATAGGCCACTGCCGTACTGGGCTGCAATTGCAGGCTGGCGTGCTGCCACAGGGAGCACGCCTCCTGACCGTTCAGGGTGGCGATGGGATAGCACGCGCCCTGGCAATCCAGCATTTGGGCCCGCTCCAGGGCCTGGGGCAGGGTGTTGAAGCGGAACAGAAGCAGATCCCTGGCGGCTGCGGGATTGGTGAACAGATAGAAGGGCAGGCAGCCCGCTTCGGTATCCCAAAAGGCGTGGCCGTTGTAGACTTCGCCCGTCAGACCCTTGGCGCCGATGTTGTGGCGCATGCTGCCGCCATTGTAGGTCTGAGCCAGCTGGAAGCTGCAAAAGCGGATGCCCTGCTGCTCTGCCGCCGCGTCCTCCCCGGCGGCTTCGATTTCAATATCCGCCGTGCGCCAGTAGGCGTCCCAATATTTGCGCTGGGCGCGCAGGGCGGTATCCAGGGAGGTTTTCCGGCTGTCATCCAAAGCCTGCAATCCGTTTTGCCACAGGGCTTCCCGGGTCTGCCCGTCAAAGAGGATCACCGCCCGCTTGTCCACAGAAAGGGGCTTCCCCTGCTCCAATTGCAGCGCAGCGCAAAGGCGGGCTGTTTTTTCTTCCGTGCAGATTTCAGCGCTGTCAGGCAGATTCACCAGCGCCCCGGCGAATACCTCCTGATGAGAGCGGAGGGTCCTGGCCTGCATCATCAGGCAGCCCTTTTCCGTTTCGATGCGGGGAGGCTGCCAATAGCATTTGCCGTAGCCCTCATGGGTCACGTCAAAGGAAAGGCCCGTGGAATATTTCACCGCGCCGGAAAAATTCAGCGCTTCCAGCGTGACGCGCTGATAGGCCCGCTCCCGGTGCTCCATATCCAGGAAGCGCAGAAAGGTGAGCCGCAGCTCCTTGCCGGACGCGGTGCGCCAGATCAAGGCGCGGGTCAGCGTGCCGGCACGCATGTCCAGCTCCCGCCGAAAATCCCGGAATTGTACTCTTCCCAGGTCCAGCTTCTCCCCATCCACAACGATTTCGGTCATCAGCCATTCGGCGGAGGGGATCATGAAATGGGTTTTGTCGATGATGCCGCGGTAGCTTTTGCCGATGGGTTCTATATCATATACGCCGTTGGTGTACGCGCCGCGCAGGCTGTCCACGGTGCCGCCCTCGTCAAAGCAGCCGCGCACGCCCATGGATTCGTTGGCCAGGGAAAATACCGATTCGCTGACCCGGGAATAGGCGGGATCGAAGCCTTCTTCAATCACCTTCCAGGGATCGACCTTGAAATATACATCCGCTGTTTTTGCCATGCCATCACCTTTTTCCGCTTTACTTAGCTGTAAATATCTATGCGATTCCCTATTCGCCTTTCTCGAAAGGGGGTCTGGGGGGGATGGACCTCATCCGGCGCTCCGCGCCACCTTCCCCTGCCAGGGGAAGGCAATACTTTGGGCTCCAAAGAGTGGTTTCCCCCAGTTCTTTTATCCTTTAATCCCCACGGAAACGGCATTCTCCGTCAGCTGCTTCTGGAAGATAAAGAACAGGATGATGGGCGGGATCATGGAGAACACCACCGAGCGCATCATGGCGTCGGCGTTCACCGTCTGTTCCGTGCTGAACACAAACAGGCGCACCATCACGGTTTGCAGCTCGCCGCCGCGTAGGACCAGGTAAGGCAGAAGGAAGTCCGACCAGGCGGCGTTGACGGCGAAGATGGCCACCACCGAGCAAATGGGCTTGGACAGGGGCAGCACGATGCGGAAGAAGATTTGAAGCTGATTGCAGCCGTCGATGCGGCTGGCCTCGATGATGGAGGAGGGCAGCGATTCAAAGAACTGCACGAACAGGATCACATACATGGCGTTGGCGCCGTAGGAAAGCCACAGGGGGATGAAGGAGTTGCCCAGGCCCAGCTTTTGAATGTTCATGAACAGGGGCACGATGCTGATGGTGGTGGGCATGAGCAGGGAGAGCATGACCAGCCGCTTTACCACGCCGTAGCCCTTGGGCTTTAAAATGCCCAGGCCATAGCCCAGCAGGCCGTTGAAGATCAGGGCGCAGACCACGCTGCCCACCACGGAGATGAAGGAATTGAGATAGTTTTTGGCGATGCCCAGCTGATTCCAGGTGTTCACGAAGATCCCAAAATCAAAGGACTGGGGCAGGATGCGGGTGCTGGACACGAATTCCTTCAGATCCTTGAAGCCCGCCAGGATGACCCATACCAGCGGGAACAGGGCAATGATCACCATGATCCCGCACAGGAACAGGATGAAGCCGTATCCGACCCTGACCGAGGGGGAATGCATATCGTATTCGCGGATCACGCCGGTGCGCTGCGGATTGCTCATCTGCGATCTTCCTCCTTTCTCAGTCCCAATCGGATTCCTTGCGGTTGAAATAGGAATAGACGGCAGTCATGACCAGCAGGATCAGCGTCACGATCACGGCTACGGCGGAGGTTTTGCCGTAATTCATGGAGCCGCCGAAAGCGTACTGCCACATGAGCTGCATGAGCGACAGGGAGGCGTTGTCCGGCCCGCCCTTGGTGAGCACCATGGGTTCGTACATGATCTGGAACACGGAAATGATTTGCAGGATCAGCAGCGTTCCGGCCAGCTTCCGAATGGCGGGCAGCAGGATATGGATGATGCGCTGCCACACGGTGGCCCCGTCGATGGCCGCGGCCTCGTACAGCTCCGCGTTCACCCCGGACATGCCCGCCATATAGATCAGCGCCGTGGCCCCCGCGCCTTTCCAGGTGGCGATGATGATGATGATGGGGATGACCAAACGGTAGTTGGTCAGGTAGGATTGGGCGGGCACCCCCAGCGTGCCCAGCAGGATATTGAGCACGCCGGATTTTTCCCCGGAGAAGAACGCCGACCACAGGATGATCACCGCCAGGCCGGGCAGCATGTTGGGCAGGTAAGCCGCCGTGCGGAAAAAGCCTTTGCCGCGCCGGGTTTCGCCGATGATCAGTGCCAGCAGGATGGGCAGGGCGAACCCGATCAGCAGCGACCAGAAGGTGTAGGAAAAGGTGTTCATCAGCGCCTGCATAAAATCGTCCTTGCCCGTCACGCTGATGAAATTGTCCAGTCCGATGAACCGCACCAGCTCCACATTGCGCGTTTTGTACAGGCTCATGCGGATGCTTTCAAACAGCGGCTCCCAGACAAAGAAGGTCATCAGCAGCAGGCCGGGCAGCATGATCAGCCAGGATTTCAGGTTTTCACCCAGCTTTCCGCTTATTCGGGCCCGGTTGCTTTTTCCGTTCATGCGGCTCCCTCCCAGGTAATGCGGTCGATAGGTGTGGGGTGAGGGGATTGAAGGGGCACTTTAAAAACACAAAAGCCCACCAAAAGCCTTCCCCTCGGAGGGGAAGGTGTCAGGCGCGGAGCCAGGATAGGTAATGTTATCAAGTGAATTCGCGCCTGACGGATGAGGTGTTCCTTTCCCTAACATGTTTGCATTCCAACGGGTGAGTTCACCTCATCCGAGCCGCGCGAAACCGCTTGATTTCTCTCTCCATCTTGATTCCGCGCGGCCCACCTTCCCCTCCGAGGGGAAGGCTTTAGAAGAATGTTTCACAGAGTTAAGGTGTCCTTTAAGCATCCCGCTCACGCGCCTCAATAATCATTGATCTCGTCGTCCAGGTATTCCTGGAAGGAATCCTGGGCCTTTTGCAGGGCCTTCATCACATCAGCGCCTTCGCGGGTGATCATGCGCTGGATCACGGCGGTGAGCTCCCGGTACAGCTGCTGGGCGAACACGGGCTCCTCGGATTTCAGGGTGATGGTGCCTTCCGAAATGGAATCAAAGAAATCGCTGTACAGGCGCATATCCACGTTGCTGAATTCATCCACAATGGCCTGCTTGGCGGCGTTGTATTCCTCGTCGTTCCAGGCGCTGATGGCGGGAATCACGGGCGCGCCGCGGTCACGCTTGGCGGCGTAGTCGGCCCGCATGCCCTCGATGATGGCTTCATCCAGGAAGGGCAGCTTGCCGATGATCCGCAGATAGGCCATGAGGGCGATGCCCTGATCTTTGGTGATGCTGGGGGAGAACATATAGCAGGTGCCGCCCGCCAGAGCATAGCGGCCCGCGTCGCCTGCCGGGAAGGGAATCAGGGCGAAGTCCTCCACGGGCAGGCCCTTGTTGGCGGTGGGCTGATCCACGGAATCGTCGGCGGCAAAGTTCATGGCCGCTTCCCCGGTGCCCAGCAGGGAATGGGCGCCGGCCCAGTCGGTGGTGGTGGCGTCGGCGTTGAGGATGTCATATTTCCATTTCAGGTCGCGCATGAATTCCATCGCGGCCACGCATTCGGGCGAGGTGAAATTGCACACCCAGCGACCGTCCTCGTCCTGGTATTCCAGGGCGCTTTCGCCAACGCAGCCAAAGTTCCAGGCGATGTTGGTGAACAGCCAGCCGCCGTAGGTTTCGCTGGCGGGGAACACCAGGCCCGCTTTGCCGGTCTTTTCCCGGATGATCTGGCCGTACTCCGCCATTTCCTGCAGGGTCTTGGGATAGAGGGGCAGGCCCGCTTCGTCCATCAGGCCCGCTTCCCGGAACAATTCGATGTTGATGTGCATGCCCAGCACATAGCCGTCCCGGGGCAGGCCATAGATGCGGCCGTTTTCATCGGCCAGCATTTCCACATAGGAGGGGCTGAACTTATCCAGTACCCCGTAGGCCTCCAGCGCGTCGGTCACATCGCCCACCAGATGCTGGCTGATCAGCAGCTGGGGATCGGTGAAGGGGGGCTGGAAGATGCTGGGCGCGGTGCCGCCCTTGGCCATGGGCACGTAGTTGCTTAGGGTGTAGGAATAGTAATCCGGCACCAGCGTCACATTGGGATACAGCTTCGCCATGGTGGCCTTGTAGCCCTCGAACAGCGCCTTTTCCGCTTCAGGCGCGGTGTCCGCCGGCCAGTTGCCCAGGGTGATGGTGCAGCTGAGGTTCGGGTCGATCGCTTCCTCCGCCTGGGCAGCGCCCAGCGGCAGGGTGGAAAGCAGCAGACAGAGGGTCAGAATCAGCGAAACCGTTTTCATCAGCTTGTTCATTTTCAGACCTCCTTACAGAATGAATATGAAGCGTTCCAAATAATGAGGTTTAACGCTAAACTATGTATTTATTATAGTATATATGCACCGGTTTGTCAATGCGTAATGGAAATTTTCTTGCCGCGGGAGGCTGATTGCGCCTGCGTCCCAGCCGGGGCGGGAGAATGTGCTTGACAAGAGATGAATGTTTACTATATTATGCTGTCACATGGCTTTACGCTGCCTGATCCGCGCCGCGGGAAACGGAGGAAAAAACATGAAAGACTATGCGTTTGTGAGCCTGAGGGAGCGGCCGGAATTGTTGGACCGGGCGGCGGACTGGTTCCATGATAAATGGGGCGTGCCGCAGGAAGCATATCTGAGTTGCATGACGGCTTATCTGACCGGCGAAACGGAAAACGGCTGGTACCTGTGCCTGGACGGCGAACGCATCATCGGCGGACTGGGCGTGATTGATAACGATTTCCATGACCGAAAGGATTTGACGCCGAACGTGTGCGCCGTTTATACCGAGGAAGCGTACCGGGGCCGGGGCATCGCCGGGCGGCTGCTGCGTCTGGTAGTGGAGGATATGCGGTCGAAAGGCGTTTCGCCGCTGTATCTGGTCACCGACCACATAGGCTTTTATGAGCGGTACGGCTGGCAGTTCCTCTGCATGGCGCAGGGCGACGGCGAACCGGAGCTGACGCGGGTATACATTCACCGGTAAATTTGCCAGCCCGTTTCTACGTTCCGTAGATAGCTTTCTTGCGGCGCTTGTGATAGGATGTTGCCGTAAGGAGGCGAAAGAAAATGGACAATTACGTTACAGGCGCGGTGATCCGGTCGCTGCGGGAAAGTAAACGGCTGACCCAGGAAGAACTGTCGGACAGAATCCACGTGAGCGCCAAAGCGGTCAGCAAATGGGAGACCGGGAAAGGGTTCCCGGATGTGAGCCTGCTGGAGCCGCTGGCGGAATCGCTGGGTATTTCCGTGATCGAGCTGCTCAACGGCGGCGCGATTCAGAACCGGAATCAATCGTTCAATATGTTCAAAAGCAAATTCTATGTCTGCCCGGTGTGCGGAAACGTGATTCAGGCCACCGGAGAAGCGGTCATCAGCTGCTGCGGCGTCACGCTGATGCCCCAGGAACCGGAGGAAATGGACGGGGAGCACCAAATTCAATTGGAACCGGTGGAGGATGAATACTTCGTTTCCATGCGGCATCCCATGACCAAGAACCATTTTATCTCGTTCCTGGCGGCGGTATCCGACCAGGGAATACAATTCGTAAAGCTCTATCCGGAAGGAAACGCCGAGGCAAGGTTCAAAACCAGCCGGGTGAAAAGGCTGTATGCATACTGCAACAGGCATGGATTATTTGAACTGAAAAAACAAAAATGAAAAAAACCATGGCAGCGTTTGCCATGGTTTTTCAAGTGAATTTATCCCCGGGTTTTTCGCCGCTTTTTCGCGTTCTTGTCATCACGCTTCTGATCATAGCTGCCGGAATAGTAGGACTTATAGCCATATTTCCTGCTCAGGAAGCCGTCGTATTCCGTCATGTTGATGACCGTGCCCAGGATAGGGCAGCCCGTCTGGTCGATCTGCATCTTCGCGTCCAGCAGCTCCTGACGGCGCACCGTATTATAGCCTACCACCAGCAGCGTCCCGTCGCAGTATTTGGCGATCTGGGCCGCGTCGATGACGATGCCGATGGGCGGCGCGTCCACGATGGTGTAATCGAACCGCTCACCCAGGTTTTGCATCAGCGTCTGAAAACGCGCTGAGTTCAGCAGGGGCAGGGAATTGCTCACGTTTCTGCCCGCTGGCACCAGATAAGCGCCGGGGATGTCCGTTTCATAGATCACGTCGCTTTCTTCCGCTATGCCCGCCAGCAGATGTGACAGCCCCGGCCGATTTTTGTTGTCCTGAAACTGGATGCCGTAATGCTCAATGATGGAGGAACGGCGCAGATCGCAGTCCACCATCACCACCCGTCGGCCCAGCTTCGCCATGGTGCGCATGATGTTCATGGACAGGTAGCTTTTTCCTTCTGAAGCGTGGCAGCTGGTGACCATGATCTTTTTTACATGCTCGCCGGAAAAAGACAGATTTGTGCAAAGCATGTTGATTGCTTCGCCGCACAAAACGGACAAAGGAGGAAACCGATGAAGAACCAGGGCGTTCATTGCGCTTTCCTCCCTTGTGTTTTTCCTTTTTCCGCGTCCTTCGCCGCGTTTTCGTCGATGGGCACCACAGCCAGCGTGATCAGCCCGACGCAGTCGCGGATTTCATCACTGGTTTTGATTTTGTCATCCGCCAGGAAACGGATCGTCAGAAAGACGGCGGCCAATACAGCTCCGAAGCCAAAGCCCAGCAGGATGTTCCGCGTGCGGCTGGGGCTGACGGGATTGGCAGGCTCCAGCGCCAGGGACATGATGTTCGGCTTGTCGGTGGACATGGTTTGCTGAATATATTCGCTGGCGACCTTCGCGTATTCGTTGGCAATGGCCGCGGCCTCGGCGGGGGAAGGCGATGTGAAGGAGATATCCAGCATCCGGGTACCGGTGCTATTGGTGACGGTCAGGTTTTCCCGCATCTGCGCGTATGTGGAATCCAGATTCAGGTTGTCAATGACCGCCTCGTGCACCTCCCACATATCGAACACCTTGATATAATCGCTGGTCAGGGCGGTGCCCAATTGAAGAGAAGAAATATTGAGCACGGATTCCGGGCTGAGCACATACAGGATGGAGGTGGCGCGGTACAGCGGCGTGACAAAATACACCGTGTACACCCCGGCGATCACCGCGCAGATGAGCGCCGCGCACACGATGAATTTCCATCCGGCGGCCAGATGATAAACCAAATCCATCAGGTCGATCATCCGGGCGCTGGCTGGCAGAGAGGCACCGTCGGCGTGCTGTGCCTTTTGCTGTTCCGTCATACTGCTACGCCCCTGCTTTCGTGATGTAATGTGTTACACTGTAAGCGAATCATCCTCACTAAGCCATTCAACCGGCAGATTCCCGGGCTGTTCTGCCTGATCGCGGCTCACGACCATACACACGCAGTTCCAGCCGGTGGAAATGGAGCGCCGCATGTCAGTGACCAGCCAGGCGGGAAAGACAGCCCGTACCTGGCCATCCGCTGCTGCCGCGGGGAGCTCAATGTACTTGACGCTTTCGTGTTCCCCTGTTCTCTGGGGAATGCCGATTACGACGGCGGCTTCCTGATCCGTGAAAGCGCCTGCGTCCGCCAAACGCATCAGGAAATCGGCGGTTCCGTCCCGGTTCACCCGGTAGACCTCGGGCGTAAAGAGCACTTCGATTTCCGCGTCCCGCACTTCGGTTTCCCGGTTCTCCTCATTCACGAAAAGATCCTCCTCAGTCACTATGTCCTTGAGGCGGGTGCTTTTCTTTGTGCGCAAGATGCTCAGGATTGTTTTTTGCAGCTTGCCTGCCGGTTCTTTTTTTCGGATGCCGCTGCCCGAAAAGGATTCCAGCATGGGTGAACTGACGGCCTGGGCGAAGGCTGTGCAGCAGCACAGCAGGAACGCCAGCGTCAGGGCGGCTGCTCTTTTTCTCATGTCGATTCCCCTTTTTTACTGCCAGGTCGTCATTCGGCCGGCCGGTAAAATACTTCTGTGATGATGCGGGAAAGCGCTTCTTCATCAGGATGAAATTCCATATAGCCCGTAACGCCGATTTCATGTGCGCCGGGCAGCTGAATCAGCGGCAGATGTTCATTTCTCCTTGCGCGGTACGCTGTGTCAGCCAGATAGGAGCGCGTCATGTTGGTGACTAAGTACGGCCGCAGGGCGTCGAAAAGCGCGCCGAACCAGTCCGGGTCATCCTTCATTTTCTCACGGAGGATGTCCGATAAGCGTGATAAGTAAACCTGCTGCCGCGCCATGCGCGCTTCGTTGGTGCCGATGGGCATGTCGGTGCGGCTGCGGACGAAATACTCCGCTTGTTTTCCCGTCAGACGCAAAGCCGTTCCCTGGATCATCGTCGGGTCAACGCTGCTGAAATCGTCGTCGATGGGCACGGTCACGCCGCCGACAAAATCATTCAGCGCCGCAATGCCGTCCAGATTCAGCGCAGCGTAATACGGAACCGGCGTATCCAGCAAAAGGCGGCTTACGGCTTCTGCCGTCAGTTCGCAGCTCAGCTTCTTTCCGTCGCCGTAGCTGTGGGAAAGGGCAATTTGCAGGGGGCGCGTGTCCGTCCTCTCGCCGATCAGGTTCAGCACCGTGACCGGCGCGACCGTGTCCCGGTCGATTTGAATTTGTGAAATGGTTTTCTCCGTGCTGTCGATGACGATCAGCCGCAGGAAGTCCGCGTTGCCACCGCTGTGATAATCGTCTGGTTCGTCTGAATTGCGCGCGGGCTGGTCGATGCCCAGCAGGAGGATCGTCGTCAGGCTTGGCCGCTTGCGATAAGATTTGCCATTGATCGTAATGGCTTCATCCACATACCGCGCCCTCAGGTCGCCCCGGGTTTCGGGCTTTCTTCCTTGCCTTTCCAGCCAGTCCAGCCCGAAAAACAGCAGCACAATCGCCATTGTCAACCCGCAAATGGCGATGACGCTTCCGCGGCCGCGCCTCCGACGCCGTCCCTGCAACGGTCTATCCCCTTTAAAAAATGATCAGTATTATTCTATTCCTATCTGCAAATCATGTCAAGTATGGAAGAAATTTTACTCAGGGCTATCGTTTACGAAATCAGCACGCTGCAAATTCACGGAAAAATGTAGGGGCGGATATCATCCGCCCGCTTTGTCGGTCAAACGTCATGCTTCATTTTTCACTCATTCTGGTTGATGTAACGCTCGGGCGGATCATATCCGCCCCTACACAATGTGGTTTTGTTTCCTGCTATCGTAATCATTTCTTCATAAAAAAGCAATAAACGATAGCCCTGAAATTTTACTGAATATATCCGTTGCTGAGCATCCAACTGAATATTTTCCGGGCGATCGGCGCGGCCACGCTGCCGCCGCCGCCGCCGTTCTCCACCACGATGGAGAGCGCGTAGGGCGAAGCGGCTTCGTCCAGGAACCCCACGAACCAGGCATTGGTAAACTCCTGACCGTCGATTTCGGCGGAGCCGGTCTTGCCGCAGACCTTTGTGCCGCTGATCTTCGCGCTGGTTCCGGTGCCGCCCGTGACGACGGCGCGCATGTAATCCTTCAGAATCGCGGCCTGATCGGAGGTAATCGGCTTGCGGTACACCTTGGCGGTCAGCTTCGCCCGCTGAGTGCCATTAGGGGCGGTGGCGGAAATCAACAGCTTGGGCTCCATCATCACGCCGTCGTTGGCAATGGCGGAGGCGATCATGCACAGATGCAGGGGAGAGGCGGTCAGGGCGCTTTGTCCCGCGCCGGTCCAGGCGATTTCGCCGTCGTTGCGGTTGACGGTGGGATAGGAGGAATTTTCCACCACCAGGTCCCGGAACAGGAAATTGTCGTTGAAGCCGAAATCCTCCGCCGTTTTGCGCAGGCGCGCGTCGCCCAATTGCAGGGCCAGCTGGGCGAAGGAATTGTTGCAGCTCACCTGGAAGGCCTTTTTCAGGTCGATGACCCCGTGCTTGGTCAGCTTGTTTTCTGTTAAATTTGTACCCGCGTCGGTGATGACGCGGCTGCCCAGGGTCAATTGACCCGTACAGTCAAAGGCAATGGTGTTGTAATTGGTGTAGTTTTCAATGGCCGACGCCGCGGTGACCATCTTGAAGGTAGAGCCGGGGGTGTACAGACCCTGAATGGCGCGGTTGTAGAAGGGCTTTTGCGGGTCGCTTTTCACGGCGGCGGAGATGCTCTGCGGGTCGAAGGTGGGAAAGGATTGCTCGGCGAGCACTTCGCCCGTTTTGTAGTTCATCACCACCACCGCCCCCGCCTTACCGCTGGGGAAGATGGAGGCGATGTAGGTGGCCAGGCGGCAGTCGATGGTCAGGCGCACATTGTCGCCCCGGCGCTGTTCGCCGCGGAGGGCGAAGGACAGCCGTTCCAGGAAAGAGGAATTGAACCCGTACAGATAGGACGCGAAGAAGGACTCCGCGCTGTTGTTCACATTGGAGCCGCTGTCGCCCACGGCGTGCACGGTGGCCTTGCGGGCGTTCAGGTCGTTCTGGTAAATGCGTTGGCCGTTGATCGTGGTAGCCAGCACGATGCCGTTGCGGTCCAGGATGTCCCCGGCGATCACGTCCTTTTTCCGGGTGCGCATGAAGGTGTTGGCGGAGGAGGCGAACCACCGGCTGCCGTAGGTGGTCAGGCTGTAAACGCCCCACACCACAAGCAGCGCAAACAGGGCGCACAGCGCGATGGCTACCCGGCGGATGTTCTTTTGCAGCTGCTTCACCGCGCGTCACCTCCCGCCATGGCCAGCTCCCGGTCCTCCCTGACGCCCGCGTTGTTGCGGCTGGCGACGCCCTGCAACAGCCCGATCACGCACAGGCTGCACAGCATGGACGTGCCGCCGTAGCTGATGAAGGGGAGGGTGACGCCGGTCAGGGGAATCAGCTTGATATTGCCGCCGATGATGACGAAGGTTTGCAGGGCGATCAGCGAAGCGCAGCCCGTGGCCAGCAGGGCATGGAACACCGTGCGGCAGCGCCGGGCGATCATGACGCCCCGGATGATGATGAACAGATACATGCACAGCACCACCAGCCCGAACACCAGGCCGAACTCATGCAGGATGACCGAAAAAATAAAGTCGTTGTAGTATTCGGGGATCACCTGGGCGTTGCCCAGCCCCAGGCCCACGCCCCAGGCCCCGCCGTTCACGATGGCGATCAGGCTCTGCACGATCTGATAGCCCGCGCCTTCGGAGTCCGCCCAGGGGTTCAGCCAGATGGCGACGCGCTTTTTCACGTGGGCGAACATCTGATAGCCCACCACTGCCGCCGCCGCACCGCCCGCCATCCCGCCGATCACCAGCGGCACCGAGCCGGTAGCGGTGTAGAGCAGGATGAAGGTGACGCCGAAATACAACAGCGCCGTGCCCAAATCCTTTTGCAGCATCAGCATCAGCAGGCACGCGCCCGCGAACATCAGGCTCAGGATGACCTTTCTCTGGCTGAGCAGATAGGAAACGCTGATCAGCAGCGCCAGCTTCACGATTTCGCTGGGCTGCACGGAATAGCCGCCGATATAAAACCAGTTTTTCGCGCCGTTGGTTTCCCGGCCGAACACCAGCGGCAGGGCCAGCAAGCCGATGCTGCCGAACATGATCAGCACGGTCAGCCATTTCCAACTGCGGATGTAGCGCACCAGCATGGCGCACAGCATCATGCAGCCCACGCCGATGCCGTAATTGAACGCCTGGGTCATGCCGCGGGCAGGACTCAGCCGGTACAATACCAGCACACCCAGGGCGCACAGAAAATTGGTCAGCGACAGCAGCAGCCGGTCGGAGGGAAACAGATGGGAAATGCCCGCTGTGCCCACATAAATGATCGCGGGCACCACCACGGACAGCGCGAAGCTCTGCCACTGACCGTCCTTCAGGGCCAGCAGGAAAAAGGCCAGGAAGAAAAACGCCATCATGGCCAGCAGCGTGTTGCGGCCCGGTTCGTGGGCGCGCTTCTTTTTTTTCTCACTCACGGCGGCCCCTCCTTCTGCGGCGTTTGGACGGTTCAGGCTCTTCTTCCTCCTGAGCGTCGATCCATTGCCGCGCGGCCTGCTCCTGGCGCAAATCCTCCAAGGAATAAGCGTACTGCCAGGTCATCTGGCCGTCATCGTCATAATTGCCGTCGTAGTCCTGCGCTTCTCCGCCAAAGGGCACCGCGTCGGCAGGCTGCTCCTCCGGCAGGTAATAGGAATTGTCCACGGTGATATTCGTCCAGGGGATTTCCGCGTCCGCCGCGTCCAGGATGGAGTCGGGCTCAGGGTAAGCCACAGGCGTGGGCACGTTCAGCCCCGCGAACAGGCGCACCCGCAGGGCGTGGGCGCCGACGCCTAATTGCGTTCCGTGCAGCGCGTAGCCGGGGCCGCGCATTTCCACGCCCCCCAGCAGCGTCAGTCCCCTGCGGGCAGGGATGATTTTCAAGCCTTTTCCTTCTGTAAACTCAAACCGGGCATGGCGGCGCAGCACACCGTCTCCCCTCACCCGGATGTCGCATTCCCGGGCAGAGCCGATCACGCCTTCCCGGGGGAGGGGCTGGGCCTTGCCGGTGTCCAGATCCACGATCTCTCCCACCAGACCGGCGTCCGGCAGGGTCTTCATTTCTTTTTTGTACGCCCGCGCGTCCTTGCGCAGCCAGATGAAGGAGCGAAACACGATCAGCGCGCCGATCAGCGCGAACACATACCGCATCAGCAGCGCTAAAATTTCATACGCTTCGCCGGACATATTTCCCGCCCCTCCTTTGCCTGTCTATATGCGCGGTAAAACCTGCGTTCCCATAGTATACCATAAAAACAGTTGTTCGTCTATGTTATTGATTGCCATTTTACAAATTCTGATAGAATAAGACCTTTCACCTTCTAAAATACGAAGAGGCCTGTTCTCAAGGAAGAATTGCAAACCCTGCTTGGAGGAGACGCTGGAATTTCACGCCAGACCCCGCCAGGGTGACGGCCGTCCGCAATATCAATCGTTGCAAGTCTGCTTGAAGCGGACAAGCTCAGTCTGCCGGGTTAGCGGCATCGCCGCCGGACCAGAAGCACCGCGGCGCCAAGCCGAACTTCCGCGTTCTTTCCCATAGCATGTTAGCATTCTTTAGCCCACCCGCGGAGATATTTGACGCTTACGGGTAAAATGATACAGGAAAAAAACGCAATTCTGACAGCAGTCAGAATTGCGTTTTTTGTTTTTTTACCGTTTCCGGCTCGTATTCACCAGCTTTTTGAGCGCAGCTTCATCCTCTCCGTCCCGAACGCGGCGGGCGACGACCACCCGGCGATACTCGTCCTTTTCCACACAGGTGACCAATACCAGCAGCTGATCATCCACCTGTACGTCTATCGGGCAAGTGTGCACGGAGGCGGCGATCACGGCGTCAATGGCCGCCTGGCGCTCTGATACATTTGCAGACCGCAGCGCATAGAAATCCAAATAGTTGCGGCCCCATTCCTCCACGCTGACGGTACCCACCGCGAAGATCACATACCGGCCCCCTTCATACATCGTATCAAACGTGATGAAGGGATCGTTGTGATAAAAGGTGCTGTTCTCATAGTTCCTCAGGTTGCCGAACATCGCCCCGCTCTTCATGTTATGCCCGTAGATAATATAGGTGTAGGGCCGGGTTTTCATGTTGATGCCGGAATCCAGGAACAGCGCGCCATTGACGTTCTTCTTTCCCAGGGCGTCGTGGTCCAGATAGTATACGTTATTCCGCTGCACCACCGCTTCGTCCAGCATCTTTTGAATGGACAGCCACCCCACGATGTATTTGCTTTCCTTCCGCAGGGCCTTGAAGCGGCTGCTGACCGTCACCTTCGGATTGTCCGGATAGCTGACGCTGGCCAGCCGCGGAATGGGCGATTGCGTGGGCGCTGCCGGTACCGTAGCTGCCATGGCAGGAGTTTCTTCCGGTTTCGGCGCGGGCGTTTGGGTTGGCTTAGGCGTTTGGGTTGGCGCATCCGTCTCAGCTATCGGCTCGTCTGTTGCCTCGGCATAGTACACCTCCCGCAGATCCTGGGTGGTTTGGCGCGAGGACAGCAGATCTATTCCATACCCGATCAGCTTGACCAACCCTATGATTGCCATGGCCAGCCCCAGGACCGCCACAGCCACCCGTCCCCAGCGCACTCTGCGGCGACGGTTTCCCCTTCTTCGCCAGGGCTGTTGATCCATGCCTTCTTCCTCCTGGAAAAACAAGCCATACCGGTCTGCCGATATAACCTGTTGCCTTTCTTGTGCTAATTATTACAATGCTCATTTTACCGCCGTGTATCGCTCCGGCCGGGGAGAGCGCGCTCAGACCATCGCGCTATCCTTTCATGAACAAAGTAAAAAACCGACGCGTAAGGTAGACCTTATCCTCCAACGGCATTTAGCGTACGCTGAAAAGAGAATACACCAAATAATGGGTAAAAATATACCCATTCCATATCATAACACGATTGGGGCCAAATGTCTACCGTTATCTCCTGATTAATTCCTTCCATAATTTACCAGTTTTTCCCTTTCACATAAATACGCCTATCAAACCGCCTCCAGACCGGATGCGCCTTCCACCACCTTGAGCAGCTCTTCCTGGCGTCCGGTATCGGCGTTGATATAGGCAAGATAGGTGTGCCCGCCGTACTCGCCCTGGAATTCATAGCACAGCTTTTCCCCAGCATCGGTGGGGATGAGGCAGAGGCGGGCAGCATTGGTTTTCAGACGTTCGCTGACGCGGGTTCGCGCTTCCTCCCGTGTCAGCTGCGGCGTCAGCAGTCCACGGTTTGTGTGGTTCATCAGGTAGTTCCGGGCTTCCCAACCCACCACCTGGGCGGTGTCCAGGCGGCACTGCACCTTGATCAGGTCCGGGTACAGCAAGGTTTCGCCCTGAGTGGCGGCGAAGGAAATGACCGCGACGCCCTGATACATCTGGAAATAAGTGGGCCGCATGTGCTCATAACCTCGGCTTTCCAGAAATTGCATCGCGTTTTTCCGGCACTCCTCCACGCTTTTCTCCGCTCTAAAGTCCGCGCTGTCCGGAGCAAGCCAGAGGATTTTTCCGCCCTGCTTGGTCACGGCTGCCTGTAATGTCACATCGGGTAAACGGACAATCACCCCCCAACAGGGTATCACGCCGCCCATTTCCGGGCCGGCTTCCGCGCTGACCGCCCGTTCCGCGCCGACAAAATCCCGGGCGATTTGCAGGGCTTCCGCCTGCGTCACGGCATGGTCTGAAAGCGCCTTGGCTGTGCCGTTTTCCCGCGCGTCGGAGAAGGGGCCATCGTAAATCAGCGTAGGATAATTGACCGCACTGTCATAGGCGGCGCTTGCTTGATTGCCAGCGGGGTAATAGGAAGCATTTCCTGCTACTGCCTGATTTGTCACATCCTGCCCAGCTTTTGTCAAAGCGCTGGCGGAATCCGCGCAGGCGGAGATCAGCGTGCCCAAGGTGGCCGCTTCTGCTTCGGTGAGGGCTTCTGCTTTCAGTAATGTGTTTACATAATCTGCCAATTGATTGGCAAACTTGACGGCGTTCTGTGTGGCGGTGTAGCCCAGCGGCAGCAGCGACAAACTGCGCTGCACCTGGGCCGCGCCGGAGCTGACCTGGCTCAGGTACTGCGCCTCCGCCCCGCGGTCAGAGGACAAAAGCACTTTGCTCAATGCCACTTGCATGTCTTCCATCTGCCGCAGGGCGGACAGCACCGCGCCTTCATATACCTCCCGCAGCCGTGCTTCCAGCCGCTCCGCCCGGGCCGACACCCGCGCCGTCACCCCTGTCGATACGGCCAGGATAACCATCGAAGCGATCAGGACGATCAGCATGTTTCTTTTCATTATTACTCTCCGTGATGATTATTGATTGGGCACTTTAAATCACTAAACGGGTTTCCAAAAGCCTTCCCCTTGCAGGGGAAGGTGTCAGGCGCGCAAACAACATGGAGCGTGTAATCAAGTTAATTCGCGCCTGACGGATGAGGTGCTCTTTTCCCATACGTGGTTGCATTCCAACGGTTGAGTTCACCTCAACCGAGCCGCGCGAAATCGCTTGACCTTTCTGTCAATCTTGATTCCGCGCGGCTCACCTTCCCCTCCGAGGGGAAGGCTTTTGGATAGTGTTTTAAAGTGTCCTTTACACCGCGAAGGAATGGGCCCCGATGGTGAGGCGCACTTCGCGGCTCCAGATCCAGGCGCTGGTGGCGGTGGCGGGGTTATAATAGTAGATACAGCCACCAGTGGGGTCCCAGCCGTTCATAGCGTCGCGGGCCGCGCGGAGGGCGTCGCTGTCGGGGGTGAGGTTGATTTGCCCGTCGGCCACGCAATCGAAGGCTCCGGCCTGATAAATCACCCCGCTGATGGTGTTGGGAAAGTAAGCTGAACGCACCCGGTTCAGCACCACCGCAGCGACCGCCACCTTGCCCAGGTACGGTTCGCCCCGCGCTTCCGCGTGCACCAGCCGGGCCAGGGTATAAATTTCACTCTCATGATAGGACGCGGCCTCGGCTGTGGAATTCAGCGTGATGCCCAGGGCCGCCGCCGTGGCGGGTCCAACCACGCCGTCCGCTTTCAGGCCGTTCTTCCGTTGAAACCAAATGACCGCGTCATAGGTCGCCTGGCCGAAGATGCCGTCGGCAGGCGCGTCCATATATCCGTATTGACGCAGCCGCTGCTGGATGCGGGTCACATCCGCGCCGCGGTCGCCCCAGGCAATGGCAGCCTGCGCGGGACGCGGGCAGAGCGCGGCCAGGAAAATCAAGATCAGGAACCATGCTCTCCATCGTTTCACGTTTTTTCCCTCCCGGGGGATAGGGTGCCCAAAAAAGAAAAAAGCATGCAAAAAGGGCCCGGCTTCTGCGGGCCCTTGAAACATGTATCGTTAACCCTTTTTGGGGATCGAGACCAGCGGAACCGAAAGCGCTTATCCTATGATGGGGTTGCTGTTTTATCCTTTTCCTTCTTTTTTGCGCTCCGTTCCTGAAAGAATCTTTTTTCCTTTTTGCGCTCTGTTTCTGGAAGAATCCTTTCTTTGTTACTTGATCTTTGATCCGGATACCGCGGCGGGAATCAGGGTGAGTTTTTCGATGTTTGTTTACTTTGCTTCTGCTTTCTGTTCGCGTCTCGCGTCGCTTGATGTTTGAAAACGATTCAAGCCTTTTTTGTCAGCAGATATAATCTCTATTGATATTCAATTGTCTGTTCTTTCCCGCCGCCTTCTGCACTTGATCCATGGGACTCTCCTCCTTCTGGAACGATCCGTTTCTCTATCTGAAATTTCTTTTTACCTGGATGGATTCTGGTGGAGTTTTGATAGGCTCTTCTCCTATCTGGCTATATATTACCATAACCTTTCCGGAATGTCAAGGATATTTTGATAAAATTATCAACGTTTTTTCAAAAGAGTTAA
The DNA here is from genome assembly GCA_900320085.1 of uncultured Eubacteriales bacterium. Lineage (GTDB taxonomy): Bacteria > Bacillota > Clostridia > Christensenellales > Aristaeellaceae > RUG563. The sequence goes on along the minus strand of ONRC01000005.1, from coordinate 7,743 downwards.
TCAAAATATACTCATTCCTGTTTCTTTTTTGATTTTCCCGAACATTTTTTATTTTCCCTCTGGAAATATTCGTAATTATGTGATATACTCCTGTTTTGTTGAGCCCTAATTCTCGGAGAGGACGGACTTTTGCCATGGACAAGATCAAGCGGAACGAGCGGCTGGCGGCGATGACCCAGATATTGACCGCGTCGCCCAATCGCATTTTTACGCTTTCCCATTTCTGCGAGCTGTTTTCCACCGCCAAATCCACCGTCAGCGAGGACGTGGCGATTTTGCAGCAGACGATGAACCAGTTCCGCTTGGGCAAGCTGGAAACCGTGACCGGCGCGGCGGGCGGCGTGCGCTACCGCCCCATCGGATTAAAGAGCGCGAACCGGGAGTTTGTGGAAGGCATCTGTGAACGCCTCCGCGAACCCGGACGGCGTCTGCCCGGCGGGTATCTGTATTTTTCCGATATCCTGTCCGACCCCGCTCTGGTGCAGGGAATGGGCACGCTGATTGCCAGCCAGTATTACGATTTCCATGTGGACTTCGTGCTCACCATGGAAACCAAGGGCATTCCCGTGGCCATGATGACGGCGAACGCCCTGCGGGTGCCGCTGATCATCGCCCGCCACGCCACGAAGGTGTATGAGGGCAGCGCGGTGAATATTTCCTACGTGTCCGGTTCCGGCAATATCGAAACCATGGCGCTCTCCCGCCGCGCCGTGCGGGAGGGCCAGCGGTGCCTGATCGTGGATGACTTTATGCGCGGCGGCGGCACCGCCCGGGGCATGATCGAGCTGATGAAGGAGTTCTCCATCACCGTCATGGGCATCTGCTTTGTGCTGGCCCTGGAAAACCCCAAGCACCGCTCCATAGAGGGCGAAAAGTCCCTCATGATCCTGCGGGATATCAAGGAAGGCCAGCCGCTGGATATCCGCCCCGCAGATTGGATCGAATAACTGTCTACTTCCTAATTCCTATATTTCCTCAAAACGAAAGGAGATTTGAAAGATGGAAAATTGCCTGTTCTGCAAAATCATCGCGGGGGACATTCCCTCCACCAAGGTCTATGAGGACGGCTTCTGCTACGCTTTCCGGGACATCAATCCCCAGGCGCCCACCCACATTCTGGTGGTGCCCAAGCAGCACGTAGCCAGCATTGCCGAAATGGGCAAGCTGCCCGACGACGCCCTGTGCGCCATCATGCGGGCCATCGGCAAAATCGCCGCGCAGGAGGGGCTGGAGAACGGCTTCCGCGTGGTGTCCAATTGCGGCCCCGACGCCTGCCAGAGCGTGCCGCACCTGCATTTCCACATCCTGGGCGGACGGCAGATGGGCGATCAAATGGCGTGATTGGTCGCTTTCTTTCCGCCGGTTATGATGAAAATGTAAAAACATCACCGGGCTGAAAAAAAGCTGTTGACTCTCCCGTCCGAACGCGGTATAATACACTCACGGTCGCCATCCGCCGGTCAAACGGCGAGCACCGTATATGCGGTGTTGTTTCAGGCGAGATGAGCGAAGGGAGGGAAAACAAGTGTCTGAGGTTCATGTCAACAAGAACGAATCGCTGGAAAGCGCGCTCAAGCGTTTCAAGCGTCAGTGTGCCCGCGCGGGCGTCCTGGCAGAAGTTCGTAAGCGCGAACATTATGAAAAGCCCAGCGTAAAGCGCAAGAAGAAGGCGGAAGCCGCTCGGAAGCGGAAGTATTGATCTTCTTCTCTCAAAGCAAAAGCCGTCCGGTATGTGCCGGGCGGCTTTTTCGTGATGCTGGTCTGTTCGATTGGACACTTTAAATCATAAGGTAGGAGGTAGGAAGTAGGAGGTAGGAGGTTTTATCATGATCATAAAGGCGCAAGCCGCAATTTGCGCAGCCATTGAAGAACATATTAAACTTCCTACCTCCTACCTAACCTAAAGTGTACATTCATTCCGCCTTGACTGCCGTCACATGCCAGCGGTCATCGCCCTTCCGCGGCGGGGACATGCGCAGGCGGCCGTAAAAGGAAATGTCCTCAAAGCCTGCCTGGGTCAGCCAGGCGCGAAGCTCCTTCCGGGTATGCGCCCGCTGGGTTTGGCACTCTTCCAGGCGGTCGTATGCGCCGTCGCTCCTGCGCACGAACAGGGACAGACCCAGGGTAACGCAGGCGGTTTTCCCGTCCCACCTGTTGCGCCAGATATAGGAAACTGCGTCGTCGTCGGAATAGAGGGTGTTGTCGCCCAGCGTCTGGGACAGCTTTTCCGGAGTGGATACGTCAAAAATCAACGCCCCGCCGGGCTTTAAAGCTGCACAAGCGGCCTGAAAAAACGCCTGCGCATCCTCGGGCGTCGTCAGATAGTTGACCCCGTCGCAGGTAGCCAGCACGCAGTCCGCCCGCCGGGGAACGGTCAAATTCCGCATATCCTGGCGAATGAAGGGAATCATCAGGCCCGCGGCCCGGGCCTTTTCCATGGCCGCGGCCAGCATTTCTTCCGATACATCCACACCGGTCATCTGGTAGCCCATTTTGCGCAGGGGCAGCGTCAGGCTGCCCGTGCCGCAGGCGCATTCCACGCAGCGGCCCTTGGCGGGCACGTGGCAGGCTTCCATCAGCTGTTTGTAGTGTTCCGCCCAGGCGGCGTAGTCCACCGTGTCCATCAGCGCGTCGTAAACGCGGGCAAAGGATGTGTACATCTGAAAAAACTCCTTGGTGTGATCGCTGACCTTTTGTCGGCATTTTTTATTATAAAGAGGAAATAGCACTGGGTCAAGATTCAAAATAACTGTCTGTTTCGTCCTCTTTCTTTTTCCGTGCAGCGATCAATCCGCCAATGCGTCCGCTTTCGGCGGCGCTCAGCCCGGCCCAGCCAACCTCTTTCAATTTTTCCAGCAGGCCCAGTTCCTCCGCGATTTCGTATTTCAACCGTTGATCCTTTGACAGCATTCCGTTTCTTTCCTTTCCTGTTTTTCCATAGTATCCCCCAACCGGGGAAAGAAACATTCGCGCGGAAAGTTTTTGCTTTAAGGTTTCTTTAAGCCGGGTCGTTTATCCTGTCATCGTCAGGAGGAAATGACCATGGACGCAAAGATGACATTCAAACGGTATGAACTCAAGTATGTAATCAACCGGGAACAGCGCGACGCGCTGCTCAAGGCCATGGAAGGCCACTTGGCGCTGGACATGTTCGGCCACAGCACCATCCGCAATCTGTATTACGACACGGACGACTGGCGGCTGGTGCGGCGCTCCATCGAAAAGCCCTGGTACAAGGAAAAGCTGCGGGTGCGCTCCTACGGCCTGGCGTCGGATACGTCGCCGGTGTTCGTGGAGCTCAAGAAGAAATACGAAAAAGTGGTGTATAAGCGTCGCCTGGCACTGCCCTGCGAAGCGGCCATGGAAGGCTTGCAGCCCGAAAACATTCTGCCTGCCGCGCCAACCGATAAGCAAATCGGCCGGGAGATCGAAGCCTTTAAACAGTTTTACGGCCCGACGCTGGCCCCGGCGGTGTTCCTCTCCTATGAACGGGAAGCGTATTATCCCATCGACGGGATCGACTTCCGGCTGACCATCGACGAAAATCTGCTGTGGCGCATGGACAATGTGGACCTGCGCGCGCCGGCCGGGGGAGAGTTCATCATCCCGCCGGAGGACATGATCCTGGAGGTCAAAACCCCGGGCGGCATCCCCATGTGGATGGTGCGGTTCCTGAGCGAACACAAGATTTATCAAACCTCATTTTCCAAATACGGCACCGCCTATCAGCAATGGCTGATGGACGGGAAAAAGACGGGAGGGCTTCTGTATGCTTGACAATCTGTTTCAGGGTGTTTTTGATTCCAATTATGTGAACGTGATTTCTGTGGATAAATTCCTGCTGTGCGTGGCGGTGTCACTGATGATCGGCGGGGCCGTGGCCTTCACGGCGTCGCGGAAAACCCGGCTCTCCTTTAGCTTTTTAACCACCCTGCTCACCCTGCCCGCCTTGTCCTGCGTGGTGATCATGATGGTCAACGGCAACGTGGGCGTGGGCGTCGCCACGGCGGGCACGTTCAGCCTGGTGCGGTTCCGTTCCGCGGCGGGCAGCGCGAAGGAAATGGCGCTGATCTTCCTGTGCATGGTGGCGGGCCTGATCGCGGGCATGGGCTATCTGGCTTACGCCGCCCTGTTCGCCCTGATCCTGTGCGTGATCTATCTGGTGACCAATCTGTTTGATCCTGCCGTGAAGGGTCTGCGCCGCCGTCTGCGTGTGACCGTGCCCGAAGACCTGGACTATACCGGCATCTTCCAGAATACCCTGGCCGCTTACTGCAAGGACTGGAAGCTGGCCCAGGTGAAAACCGTCAACATGGGCGCGCTCTTCCGCTTGACTTATGACATTACCCTCAAAGACCCGGGCAGGGAAAAGCAGTTCATCGACGACCTGCGGCTGCAAAACGGCAACCTGGAAATCTCCATCGCCGAAGCGGAAACCGTGGAGTCTGAGCTGTAATTGAAACTCAATGAAAAAGCCATGCTGCAAAACCAGCATGGCTTTTTTGATACGTCAGTACAATATCAGGAGATCAGCGGATAAGCGTCGCCCGCCCGGCTGACCTGGCGCAGCTGCCCGTCACGAATCTCATAGGCTTCTCCGTACAGCGTTTCCCTGCCGTCCTTTCCCATCAGGAAGCTGCCGTCGGGAATGGCGTAAAAAACATGACCCTGGCTGTCGGCATAGGTAATGTCCTCGAATAGGCGCATCCCGTCCAGCATGTCGTGCTTTACTTTCTGGTAGTGCGGCAGCAGCATGGTATTCGTAATACCCAGACCGGGAAGAAAGCGGCGGTAGGTTGTCGAAATCGCTTCGCCCGGTTCCTCGGGCTGGGCGTAGACGGTTTCGGCGCAGTTCATGCTGCCCGCGCTGATGCCGATGACGACACCGTCAAAGGCATGCAGGGCGTCCTTTAATCCACACTGATTCAGGAAAGCTTTCTGCGTGGGCACATGCCCGCCCGCCAGCACGATCAGCCCGGCTTTTTTCACCAGCACCGCCGTTTGTTCCATGTTCCGTCCGTCCAGAATATCAAAGGACGAAAACGCGAAGCCCGCCGCTTCCAGGGCTTTTTTCATGTCCATGGCGATGTGATCGGTAAAATCATATCGGTTTGGGTCGGAGCAAACAAACACCGCCGCGCAGGGCGAAACGAGCTCCTCCCGCAGCTTTTCAATGAACCCGTTCGCCGGGTTCAGGTACGGGCTCCCCACCCCGAACGGGCTGCTGGTGAGAAAGTAGGTCATGAGAAAGCCTCCTTGCTGATCGGATGATAAAAGGCAGATCGGTTCGGTGCAGAAAAAAAGATCACTTTAACGCTATATCGCAAGTTGTAAAACACAACCAAAAGCCTTCCCCTCAGAGGGGAAGGTGGGCCGCGCGGAATCAAGATTGAGAGAGAAGCCAGGCTTTTTCGCGCGGCTCGGATGAGGTGAACTCACCCGTTGGACTGCAAACATGCAAGGGAAAGGAACACCTCATCCGTCAGGCGCGAATTGACTTGGTAACACTTTCCATCTTGGTTTCGCGCCTGACACCTTCCCCTGCGAGGGGAAGGCTTTTGAGAAATGTTTCAAAGCGCTAAAGTACCCTTGAAAGCAGCCAGTCAAACTGCTGCACTGTATCCAGTATAGAGAGGGGAAGCGTCCCTGTCAAGCGCATGCTTGCAGAGTAAATCAAGGCGGCATTGTGACAGTCACTTGACTTTCTTTTACCTTTGTACGATAATAACGCCGAAGGAGGATGCTGCCATGAAAGAACAGCCAAACCAAAAGAAATCCATGCTGTATTACTACGGCATTGCTTTGATCATCATTTTGCTGCTGAATATATTCGTGTTCCCGGCGCTGCTGCAGCCTCAGGTGCGCGAAGTGCCTTATGACGAGTTCATCTCCCTGGTGGATTCGGACAAGGTGGCGGAGGTATCCCAGCAGGACAACATGATCGTGTTCACTGCCAAGGACGATACCGACCGCCTGATGCTCTATAAGACTGGCATCTGGTCAGGGGACACTGGGCTGACGGAACGGCTGCTGGCCCATAACGTCAAATTCGCCGCCGAGATCCCCACCCAGGCGTCACCGCTCATGAGCTTCCTGATTTCGTTCATCCTGCCCATGGCGCTGTTCTTTGTGGTCGGCCAGTGGCTGATGCGCAGCATGAGCAAGCGCTTCGGCGGCGAAGCCCTGACCTTGGGCAAGTCCAACGCGAAAATCTACATTGAATCCCAGACCGGTAAAACCTTTGCGGACGTGGCGGGTCAGGACGAAGCCAAGGAAGCCTTGACGGAAATCGTGGACTTCCTCCACGACCCAGACAAGTACGCCGCCATCGGCGCCAAGCTGCCCAAGGGCGCGCTGCTGGTGGGCCCTCCCGGCACCGGTAAAACCCTGCTGGCCAAGGCCGTGGCGGGCGAAGCAAAGGTTCCCTTCTTCTCCATTTCCGGCTCCGAGTTCGTGGAAATGTTCGTGGGCATGGGCGCGGCCAAGGTGCGCGACCTGTTCAAGCAGGCGGAGGAAAAGGCCCCCTGCATCGTGTTCATCGACGAAATCGACACCATCGGCAAGAAGCGCGACAACGGCGGTATCCCCGGCGGCAACGACGAACGGGAGCAGACCCTGAATCAGCTGCTGGCGGAAATGGACGGCTTCGACGGCAAGAAGGGCGTGGTCATCCTGGCCGCCACCAACCGGCCCGACATCCTGGATCCGGCGCTGCTGCGGCCCGGCCGGTTTGACCGCCGCATCCCCGTGGAGCTGCCCGACCTGCAAGGCCGTCTGGCTATCCTGAAGGTGCACAGCAAGACCGTAAAGATGGACAGCGGCATTGACCTGTCCGCCGTGGCGAAGGCCACCTCCGGCGCGTCCGGCGCGGAGCTGGCCAACATCATCAACGAAGCCGCCCTGCGGGCCGTGCGGATGGGCCATACCTCCATCCAGCAGAATGACCTGGAGGAGAGCGTGGAAACCGTCATCGCGGGCTATCAGCGCAAAGGCGCTGTGATTTCCGACAAGGAAAAGAAGATCATCGCCTACCACGAAATCGGCCACGCGCTGGTTGCCGCCAAGCAGAAGCATTCCGCACCCGTGACCAAAATCACCATCATCCCCCGCACCTCCGGGGCCTTGGGCTATACCATGCAGGTGGAGGAGGACGAACGCGTGCTCCTCTCCAAAGAGGACGCCATGAACCAGCTCTGCACTCTCACCGGCGGCCGCACGGCCGAGGAGCTGATTTTCAACTCCATCACCTCCGGCGCGTCCAACGACATTGAAAAGGCTACCCGCCTGGCCCGCGCCATGGTGACCCGCTACGGCATGAGCGACCAGTTCGACATGGTGGCGCTGGAAACCGTCACCAACCAATACCTGGGCGGCGATACGTCTCTGGCCTGCTCCGCCGAAACCTCCACCAAGATCGACGCGGAAGTGAACAAGATCATCAAGCAGGCCCACGACACCGCCCGGAGCATCCTGTCGGAGAACATCGACCAGCTGCATAAATTAGCCGCCTACCTGCTGGAAAAGGAAACCATCACCGGCGACGAGTTCATGAAGATCCTGGAGGAAGACCAGGCGGCTGCCGCAACTGAAACAAACGCTTGACAGGAAAAGAGAAACGCGGTAAAATGCCTTTGTTCCCGTGAGGGAATGCTCATGTACGGTAAGGAAGCAAGCAACCGAAAACAAGAGATAGACCGCCAGCACTACACTATTCCGAACCAAAGACCAAAAGATAAGCATTGT
>ONRC01000066.1 GCA_900320085.1 uncultured Eubacteriales bacterium | reverse complement strand
GAACCGGGGGACGACGTGATCCTCCAGTCCGCGGCAAGGCTTTTGACCCCGCTGGTGTTCATCCTGGGCGTCTACATCATCGTAAACGGCCACCTGTCGCCCGGCGGCGGCTTCTCCGGCGGCGCGGTCTTAGGGGCCGGGCTGATCCTGGATCAGAACGCCTTCGGCTACGAAAAGATTGAAAGGTTCTTTACCTATAAAACGTTCAAAGGCGTCTCGGTCTGCTCGCTGCTGTTCTATTCGCTGGCGAAGGGCTACCATTTCTTTACCGGTGCGAATCACCTGGATAGCCACATTCCCACCGGCACGCCGGGGAATATCCTGTCCGGCGGGCTGTTGCTGCCGCTGAATTTCGTGGTGGGCTGCGTGGTGGCCTGCACGATGTACGCGCTCTTTACCATGTTCAGAAAGGGGGAATTCTGATGCTGTCCCAGGCTTACGGCCATTTGGACGAATTGACCGCCGTGATGCTGTTCGGCATCGGCTTTGCCCTCCTGCTGCTGGACAAAAATCTGATGAAAAAGATCATCGGCTTTTCCATGATGGACAGCGGGATTTACTTATTTCTTGCGTCCTACGGCTATATCGAATCCCGCCTTGCGCCAATCTACCGGGAGGGCGTGGAGGAAGCCTCCGCCTATATCAATCCCCTGCCCGCGGGGCTGGTGCTGACGGGCATCGTGGTGGGGGTCAGCGTGACGGCGGTGATGCTGGGGCTGACGGTGCGGCTCTATGAGCGCTATCACTCCCTGGACATCGACGAGATCGCTGAAAAAATACGGAGAGAGGGGAAATGACGACCATGCTTTGGTGGCAGAATCTTCCCCTGTTCATGATCATCGGCGCGTTGATAGGCGCAGCGGTCTGCTCCGTGCTGAAGGCGAAGGCGGCCCGGGCGGTCATGACGGTTTTGTCCGCGCTGGAGTGCGCGGGGATGGGCATTCTGTTGTATTTCACGCTGACGCGAAATGCATCCTTTGTCTTCGCCATGGGCGAGATCGGCGCGCCGTTTGGCAATGAACTCCGCGTCGGCGCGGCGGAAGCGCTGGTGGGGCTGCTGTTTGCGCTGGTCATGTTCCTTGCGGTGCTGGGCGGCTGGAAACAGTTTACAGCGGATATTGCGCCAAACCGCGTCAACCTGTACGCCGCGGTGTTTTGCCTCCTGACGGCGGCCATGACGGCCATGACCTTCACCAACGACCTGTTTACCGCTTACGTGTTCATCGAGATTTCCACCATCGCCGCCTGCGCGCTCATCCTGTCCCGCAACCAAGGGCGGACCATGCTGGCGGCGGCCCGGTACATGATCATGAACCTGCTGGGCAGCGGATTGTTTTTGCTGGGGCTGAGCATTCTCTATGTCCTGAGCGGGCACCTTCTGTTCCCGCAGCTGGGCGAAGCGGTCAGGAGGCTGGCGGCGGAAAACCGGTATTCCATGCCGATGTACATTTCCTTCCTGCTCATGACCCTGGGCATCGCCATCAAGAGCGCGCTCTATCCCTTCCACACCTGGTTGCCCGGCGCGTACAGCACCGCCACCGCCACGTCCAGCGCGGTGCTCAGCAGCGTGGTGTCCAAAATGTACATTTTCCTGCTGGTGAAGATTTTCTTCCGCGCGGCGGGCACGGACGTGTTTGCCCGGCGCATTGAGGACGTGCTGTTTATCTACGCCATGGTGGGCGTGATCATGGGCTCGGTGCACGCGATTTTGCAGCACCACATGATGCGTATGATCGCCTATTCCTCCGTGGCGCAGATCGGGTATATTTTCCTGGGCATTTCCCTGGGAACGAAAGCGGGCTTTGCCGCGGCGCTGTTCCATATCTTGGCCCATTCCTCGGCCAAATCCATGCTGTTCCTGGCTGGCAACAAATTAAGGGCTGCCGCGGGAGACCACGACACCTTCCCGGCGCTTCGCGGCGCGGCGAAGAAAGCGCCGCTGGCCGCGCTGGCGTTCCTGGTGGGCGCGCTGTCGCTGGTAGGCGTGCCGGTGCTGGGCGGGTTTGCCAGCAAGGTGTATCTGGCAAAGGCTGCCGTGGAGCTGGGCGGCTGGCGGATGGTGCTTTTGCTGGCGGACCTGCTGGTCAGCACGGCGCTGAACGTGGGCTATATGCTCCGAACCGTCCTGACCCTGTACCGCCCGGCGGAGGAAGCGGAAGCCGAACCGGCAGAAAAAACCAAGGACGCGCCCTTCGCGTTTGCGATGGGGGTGCTGATCGTGATCAATCTCGGCCTGGGCGTTTTTGCCAGCCCGGTCATGAACTGGATTCAGCAAGGCATTGCGATGTTTGTTTAATCGGATAGGGGGACAAGAAAATGATTCTGCTCATGATTTTTACGATTTTGCTGCCCATTGTGATGGCCTGCCTGTGGCGCTGGCTGCGGCTGGAGGGGGAGGCGCTGCATAAGGCGTCCTTCCTGACGATTGCCGTGAGCGCCGCGCTGGCCGCCCTCTGCGCGCTGGTGCCCAATATGCCGGAGGTGTCCCTGCGCTGGACGGATATGCTGGCCTTCTCCCTTCGCGTGGACGGGGTGAGCCGTATTTGGCTGCTGCTCCTGGCGGTCATCTGGCCCGGCGTGGGGCTGTACGCCCAGGAATACCTGGAGCATGACGAAAACCCGGGGCGGTTCTTCCTGTTCTACACCATCACCCAGGGCATCCTGCACGCGCTGGCGATGGCGGGCAATCTGGTCACCTATTATATGTTCTACGAGGCCATGACCCTGTTGACCGTGCCGCTGGTGCTGCATAACCGGGATAAGGAAGCCGTGGCCGCCGCCATCAAGTATCTGATCTACTCCGTCATTGGCGCGAGCGCCGCGCTGATCGGCATTTTCTTCATCGGCGCGATCGGCGGGAACGGCGATTTTGTTTCCGGGCTGGTGACGGCCGAGCAGATCGCCGGGAAGGAAGGCTTTGCCATGGCCATCTTCCTGACCATGCTGATCGGCTTTGGCGTGAAGGCGGGCATGTTCCCCCTGCACGGCTGGCTGCCGACGGCTCACCCCGTGGCCCCGGCCCCGGCCAGCGCGGTCCTGTCCGGCGTCATCACCAAGATGGGCGTGCTGGGCATTGTGCGGGTGCTGTTCAATATCGCGGGGGCGGAACGGATTCGCGGCACCTGGGTGCAGTACACCATGCTGGGGTTAACCCTGACCACCATCCTGATGGGGTCGCTGCTGGCGCTCAAGGAAAAGAAGCTGAAAAAGCGGCTGGCTTATTCCTCTGTTTCTCAGGTGTCCTATGTGCTGTTCGGCCTGTTCACGCTGACGGAGTGGGGCTTCGTGGGGGCCATGCTGCATGTGATCTTCCACTCCCTCATGAAGAACACCCTGTTCATGGCGGCGGGCTCCATCATCCACAAGACCGGAAAAACTCGGGTGGAGGAAATGGAGGGCCTGGGCAAGCGGATGCCCTGGACCTATGCTTTCTTTACCGTGGCTTCCCTGGGCCTGGTGGGCATCCCGCCCACCGGCGGCTTCATCAGCAAATGGAACCTGGCCCAGGGCGCGCTGGCGACGGGGCTGCGCCGTGCTGACGGCGGGCTATCTGTTCACTGTGGTCATTAAGGGCTGCTTCCCCGGGGAAGGGGTCAAGCCGGAACCCAGCTGCGAAGCGGGCTGGAAGATGCTCGTTCCCATGGGCGTTTACGCCGCGCTGATCGTGCTGCTCGGCATGTTCTCCGGGCCGATCATTGAATATTTTATGACGGTGGCGAAAGGACTGCTGTGAAGCGCAGTTTTAAAGATTCGGCAATAGGTATTTAGGTATCAGGATGGAGGTGTCCCCAAAAGGCTTCCCCTTGAGGGGAAGCTGTCAGGCGCGGAACCAAGCATGAGAGAGGAATTGAGCGTCTTCGCGCCTGACTGCGGCCGAAGGCGTAGCGAAGCGTACTGAGGTGATGTTGGCATGAGGTCAAGTTTCTTGCTTTCATTCCGGTAAATCACCTCATCCGAGCCGCACGAAAATACTTGACGCCTTCGATGCAGTTGGTTTCGTTCGGCCCACCTTCCCCTCAAGGGGAAGGCTTTTGGAAAATGCTTTATCTTTATAGTTTCCTTATAGTGAACGATAAAAGGATTGTGAAGGATTCATGCAACTTTTGATTTGCGCCTTGCTGCCAATTGTATGCGGCGCTCTGGTGGCGCTGCTGCGGAGGGCGAAGCGGGGCCTGCGGATGACAGCCTCGTTGCTGTCCGCCTGTGTGACTTCCGCGGCGGTGGGGTATCTGGTGTTTACCGACGCGGGCGGGCGTTTTGAACTGATTTCATTAACGGAGCGGTTCGTGTTCGCCCTGCGGCTGGACGGGGCGGGCAAGGTATACATCGGCCTGGCGGCAACGCTGTGGCCGCTGTCCGTGCTGTACGCCGTCGAGTACATGCGCCACGAAAAGCGGGAGGGAAACTTCTTTGCCTGGTATCTGCTGTCCTACGGCGCGGCGATCCTGCTGTCGGCGGCGGACAACCTGTTTACGCTGTATATTTCCTATGAGCTGCTGACGCTTTGCACCGTGCCGCTGGTGTGGCACGAGCAGGACGAGGCGTCCACCAAAGCCGCGTTTCAGTACATGCTGTACCTCATCGGCGGCGCGGCCCTGGGCTTTATGGCCATGCTGGGCCTGAACGGATTTGGCCTGGGCGAATTCCACGGTGCTCCCATGCTTTCCGCCAGCGCGGATACCGCCTGGTTCCAGGTGCTGTGCCTGCTGGGGTTCCTGGGGTTTGGGGTGAAGGCGGCGGTGCTGCCCCTGTCCCGGTGGCTGCCTGCGGCCTCCGTCGCCCCGACGCCGGTGACCGCCCTGCTCCACGCCGTGGCTGTGGTGAACGCGGGCGTGTTCGCGGTGGCGCGGTTCTTCTATTACACGGTGCCGCTGGACGCGGTGCGCGGCACCTGGGTGCAGACGGCGATGCTGATGCTCAGCGCCGCCACGGTGCTGTACGGTTCCGCGATGGCGGTGCGGGAGCAGCATGTAAAGCGCCGCCTGGCCTGGTCCACGGTAAGCAACCTGAGCTATATGCTCTTTGGTCTGTCCCTGCTGACCCGACAGGGCATGACCGCCGGACTGTCCCACATGGTGTTCCACGGCATGATGAAGATCATTCTATTCTTCTGCGCGGGCGCTGTGCTGGTGCAGACGGGCCGCACCCAGGTGCGCCAGACCCACGGCCTGGGCCGGCAGATGCCCTTCACCTTCGGCGCGTTTACCATCGCCGGACTGTCCCTCATGGGCGTGCCGCCGCTGCCGGGGTTCGTGAGCAAGTATGCGTTAGTGACCGCCGCCTTTACCCAGGGCGATGCGTGGGCCATCGTGGGCGGTGCGGCGCTGCTGGTGTCGGCGGTCCTGACCTGCGTGTACATTTTCACCGTCGTGTTCCCGGCGTTCTTCTTGCAGCCGGAAGCCGTGGGGGAGACCCTGCCCCGTGATCCCGGCCCCTGCATGAAGGTTTCGCTGGCCACGCTGTGCGTGCTGCTGATTGCCGCCGGCCTGTTCGCCGGGCGGATCATGACCTACCTTGCGTCGCTTTCGGAAGGAGTGATGCTATGATGCTGGAAGGAATGCTGCTGCTTCCGTTGATTGGCGCGGCGGTGTGTCCGCTGGCGGGGAAAAAGAGCGGCGCGGCACGGGACTTGCTGCTGCGGCTGTTCACCCTGGCGGAGCTGGCCCTGGCGGGCTGGCTGTTTTACCGGGTGTGGAACGGAGAGGAAATCTTTCTGTATTTCCCCTCCATGCTGGGTTTAGGACTTTGGTTCTATGTGGATTTTTTCCGGGCGCTGTATGCGCTGCTTGCCTGCTTCATGTGGGCGCTGGCCTGCCAATTGTCCAAGGAATATTTCGCGGGCCACGGGAAAAGCATGGGCCGCTACGCCTGCTTTACCCTGATTACCCTCTGCGGCGTGGTGGGCGTGTTCTTCTCCGATGACCTGTATACCACTTTTGTGTTCTTTGAAATCATGTCCATCGCCTCCTATCCCTGGGTGGCCCACGAGGAAACGCCCGGGGCCATGCGGGCGGCCCAGACGTATCTGGGCGTATCCGTGGCCTGCGGCATGGTGACGCTGATGGGCATGCTCCTGACCTGGCGGGAAATCGGCAGCCTGACCTTCGATGCCCTGCGGGAGAACGGGGGAAACGCGAAGCTGATCCTGCCCGCGTGTCTCATGCTGGTGGGCTATTGCGCTAAGGCGGGCATGACCCCGTTGCATATCTGGCTACCCAAGGCGCACCCCGTGGCTCCTGCTCCGGCCAGCGCGCTGCTCTCCGGGATGCTGACCAAGACGGGGCTGTTCGGCTTGATCGTCATCGGGATGAATCTCCTGGGCGACAATGCGGTGTTCGGCCATGTGATGCTGGGCGTTGGCCTGTTCACCATGACCTTGGGCGCGGTGCTGGGCGTGTTCTCAGTGAATCTGAAACGCACGCTGGCCTGCTCCTCCATGTCGCAGATCGGCTACATCACGGTGGGCCTGTCCTGCGCCATGCTGCTGGGGCCCCACGGCGCCCTGGCCGCGGCGGGCGCGGTGGGGCACATGGTGAACCATTCGCTGCTGAAGCTCTGCCTGTTCCTGTGCGCGGGCGTGATCTATATGAAGGCCCACACTCTGGATTTGAACGATCTGCGGGGCTATGGCCGGGGAAAATGGCTTCTGCATATCGTGTTCCTGATCGGCGCGCTGGGCCTGGCGGGCGTGCCGGGACTGAACGGCTACACCAGCAAAACCATGATTCACGAAGGGCTGGTGGAGCTGGCGGATGAAATCAATGGCTTCTCCCTCTACCGCTTCTGCGAGTGGGTGTTCCTGTTCGCCGCGGGCCTGACCACCGCTTACATGCTCAAGCTCTATATCTGCCTGTTCTGGCAGAAGAACCCCGATGCACACCGGCAGGCGCATTACGACGAGATGACCAACCAAACCGATATGTCCTTCCGCTCAGCCCTCGTGCTGCTGCTGACGGCGCTGCCGCTGCTGCTGATCGGTCTGCTGCCCAATCAAATCCTGCTGCCCCTGACGCAACGCAGTGCGGCTTTCCTGAACCGGCCTTCGCTTTCCCATGATGTGGCGTTCTTCTCCCTCAGCAACCTGATGGGCGGCGGCGTCAGCCTGGTGATTGGTATTGCCGTTTATCTGCTCTTTGTGCGCACGGTGCTTTACCGGAAGGAAAAAGGCTATCTGAACCGCTGGCCGGGGTGGCTGGATCTGGAGGAGCTGTTTTACCGCCCGGTGTTCACCCGTTTTCTGCCATGGTTGGGAACGACCATTGCCGCATTCCTGGATTATATTCCAAACTGTAAGCTCGTCACCGTCTGGATTCCCAGGGGCGTGACGGCGGTGTTCTCCTTCATCGATCACCTGCCGGAAAGCGGATTCTTCATGAAGTTCCTGCCCGGCGTGTGCGTAACGATCGGCCGGGTGTTCGACGGACTCATGGATACAGTGCTGCTGGCGATCCGCTCCCTGTTCCTGACGAACCGGAAGGATTTGCAGCACGCGAAAGCCCACAATCCCATCACCCGCCTCTCCTTCGCCATCGCGGAGGGACTGCACAAGATCGGGCTGGTGCCCGCGAAGCTGATTCATCCCCGTGCCCCGGAGGACGAGCGATACGGCACATATCTGACCAACGCCATTTCCTTCGGCCTGCTGCTGACCGCCGCGGGCATCGTGGTGGGGATGCTGTATGTGTTTATCCGGATGGGACACTGAACCTTGAGGAGGTGTGATCATGAACTGGCTCAATAAATTAGAACGGAAAATCGGGCGGCACTACATTCCCGATCTGATGAAATATCTTTGCTTCGCCATGCTGGGCGTGTTTATCCTGGAATGCCTGCCGCTGGCCCGCAGCGCGTGGTATCTGCTGTACTTTAACCGCGACTTGATTCTGCGGGGCGAAATCTGGCGGCTGATCACGTTCATTTTCCTGCCGCCCAACAGCAGTATCATCTGGATCCTGTTCAGCCTGTATTTCTATTATTTCCTCGGCACGGCGCTGGAGCACCAGTGGGGCAGCGCGCGGTTCAATATCTATTACGCCATCGGCATTCTGGGCAACATCGTTTCCGGCTTCATCATGGGCGTAGCGACCAACGAATACCTCAACCTGTCGCTGCTGCTGGCCTTTGCGGTGCTGTATCCGGATTATGAAATCATGCTGTTCTTTTTCCTGCCGGTGAAGATGCGCTGGATCGGCTGGGCCTGGGGCGCGTACCTGATTTATCAGCTGGTGGTTATGCCGCTGCCCTACAAGCTGTCGCTGGTTTTCTCGCTGCTGCCGTTCGTCCTGTTTTTCGGCAAACAGGCCTGGCTGCAATTGCGGATGGATGTACGGAGGATTCAGCGCTGGATCAATCTGCGTAGATAAAAACTTAAAAAGCGCAGGCCATCGTCAAAGATTCGATGGCCTGCGTTTTTTTGTAGGGCTTGTTTATTGAACTGGATGCGCGTGCAACGGTTCCTCTCTGGCGCAGGAGGCGATGTTCATGGCGTGGTCGGCCACGCGCTCCAGGGCGTTGATGGTTTCCAGGAAGATGACGCCGGATTTGGGCGTACACTTCTTTTCCTTGAGCCGGTCGATGTGTTTTTTGCGCAGGGCATCCGTCATGTCGTCCACCGTCTGCTCCGCCTGTTCCAGCGCTGCCATGATGGAATCGGGAATGCCCCATTCATCCAGCCCTTCCAATGCGGCGTCCAGCACCTGCATGGTAAAGAGGAACAATTCGTCCAGTTCCTGCGTGGCCTTTTCGGAAATCTTTACGCTTCTCTCAATGCGCTCATGGGCCAGGTTCAGCAGGTTCATGGCGTGGTCGCTGATGCGCTCGATGTCCGTGACCACATGGAACAGGTTGGCGATGCGTTTGCTTTCGTGCTCGCTCAGCTCCAGCGGCATCACCGCCACCAAGCCCTCGGTGATGGCTTCCTCCAGAAAGTCCGCCAGATCCTCGTGGGCGATAATTTCCTGCTCCTTGGACAGGTCGAGAGTCTTGAGCGCGTCGATGGCCAGGATCAAATGATCGTGTGTTTCACGGCCCATGCGGCAGACTTCGCGGTACAACTGGTCAGCGGCCAGGGACGGCGTTTTAAGCAAACGCTCGTCATAATACATGAGTTTCAGCTGCGATTCCTCTTCTTCCTTGCCCGGCACCACCATACAGGCCAGCTTCACCAGCCAGTCGCCGAAGGGGAAGAGGATGATAGTGCTGATGATGCTGATGGAAATGTGCATCATGGACACGCACAGCTTGGGATTGCCCGGCACCAGCGCTTCCGCCCAGGACGACAGCGGCAGGAACGCGCTGAGGATCAGAAAGATGACCGCGCTGTGAAGGTTGAAAAGCAGGTGAATCATGGCGGTGCGCTTGGCCGCCGTGCGGGAATTGGCCATGGAAATCAGCGACGGCGTGCACGCGCCGATCTTCGCGCCCAGCAGCAGGTACAGCGCCCCTTCCATGCTCACCAGCCCGCCGGCCGCCAGCACCTGCACGATACCGACGGATACGGAGGAGCTTTGCAGCAGCGCCGTCACCACAATACCGATCAGCATGCCCACGATGGGGTTGCGCACGCCCTGCATCAGGTTCAGGAACACGGGCCATTCCTTGAGCGGTGCCGTAGAGGAGCTCATCAGATCCATGCCGATGAACAGTACGCCCAGGCCCATGCACACCACGCCCGCCTGCTTGACGGTTTCCTTTTTGTCAAACACCATGATCATCATGATGCCCACGAAGGCGAACACCGGGCCGGGGTCAAACTCGATGGACAAAAGCAGCGACGTTACGGTCGTACCAATGTTCGCGCCCATGATGACGCCCACAGACTGGGCCAGGGTCAGCAGCTGCGCGTTCACGAAGCCAACCACCATCACCGTTGTCGCACCGGAGGACTGAATGATGGCGGTCACAATGATGCCGGTGATGAGCGCGATAAACCGGTTCCGCGTCATCAGGGAGAGGAAGTGCTTCAGCTTCGGCCCCGCCGCGTGCTCCAGTCCTTCGCCCATGGTCCGCATTCCGAAGAGGAAGAAGGCCAGTCCTCCCAGCAGCGTCAATACACTTTGAAAACTCATACATGCCTCCTGTGTGGGTTTTTCCGCCTGGCGCGGCGGTTGATTTCATGGCTTAATCCGGTGTATACATGCTCGGGCAGGCGTCTGGTTTGGCAGCGAACGCCGTTTTCCAGGCGGCTGGCCGGCGGATACCAGCATTTTTGCCGTAGGTCGCCAAAACGTTCGGTAACGATATACTGATAGGAAGCCAGACAGCCGTCGCCCACCGGGCCGCGCAGCTTATGCGGAAGCGCAATGGCGCTTAAAAAAGCCAGGGAAAACGCTTTGCTGCCATGCATCCTCAATAATTCCGACACTTGCTTTCGAAGCATGGAGAGGGATTCTTCCGGCGGGTTCTGTCGGCCGGAAGCCAGGAAATAGCCCTGCCTGACCCGCTGAATCAGCCCCTTGAGCAGATCGTCCCCACGCCCGCTGAAAGCGGATACGATCTTGCTCGGAATCAGACTGCCGATCATGCTGTTGAGCGATGTCAAAGCTTCTTCCTGCCCCATATCCTGAAAAGCCAGCAGCATGGACAGTACCAGCAGGAAAGCACCGCCGGAATCCGTCACGTTGCGGGTCTGAGAAAGAAAAGCGCGGAATTCTGCTTTGTCGCACCGCTTGCCATAGCAGCGCTTACGCATCGCTTCATCCGGGTAAAACACCCGACACCGCCCGACATGGAGCAGCGCGCCTGTGCGGGGAAACACGTCGTCAGCGTTGATGATGTGAAACAGGGGAAACGTGTTCAAATCATAGGGCGGATGATCATAGATTACGCTGGGGGAGGCGAACGAGTATCCCAGCATATTCTGCCGCAGCAATCCCTGCTGCACAGCGCTGAAGGCAAAGATCTGCATGATCGCGCCACCCTGACTGTGCCCTGCCATCCAAAGGCGGAATCGGCTGCGCGGTTTTCGGCATTCCTGGAGCACGTCGGTGAGCGTCAGTTTGTCCAATCCTAATTCCCTGGCGGTTTCCGGAAACTGGATTGCGCCGCAGTTGGCTTCAAACCGCTTCGTCAATTGCAGGAATCCGGCGTGCATCCGCTCCGTGTGGCTCACGCGGAAATTGGAAATCCAATCGTATATTCTTTTACCGGTACCCATAAAGCCGATAGCCACCAGGTATTGTCCGCCAAGGAGCGGATGCAGCATCACGATGGCTTTGCAGGTATCGCTGACCTCACGCTGGCGCAGCGCGCCTCTGATCTGGCTGATGGGGTTGTGGCGTTTCAGGCGGGATTTGGCCAATTGCTGGTAGTATTCGCTCATCACCCCGTCGATCATGCCGCTGCTTTCCCGGTTCACGGCTGGGCCAGTCAGCAGTGTATTATCAATTTGATACGAAAAATCATGCCATCCCGCTTGTTCCCAGCATTCGGTTTCCATGTCGTAGGCCGTGGCGGCGAGCTCCAGGGAAAGCAGCGCCGCTTCATGGGAAAACGCGGGCTGGAGCAGCCCGTTGATAGACTGCCACGGCATACAAAGCGGTGTCAGGCATTCAAGATCGCATCCGGTAAATCGTCCAGGGACGGGCATCCAGCGTGCCTCCTTAAAATCATTTCCAACCTATCCCACAATATCATAGCATACAGATTGACAGGAAACAAGCTTTTTCGCGCATTTTCCATCAATGATTTTTATGCCTTAAGCTGCTCATTCAAACTTTACATTCTCAAAACCGCCATACTGTTGAAATAGGCCGAAAAATGTGGTAAAATACTTTACGTTATCGTAACGATGCGATGGATTTGCTTCTGAAGCCGCGTTTATATGATACGAAGGGAGGCACGCACATGCTGCGTAAATTTCTGTTGATCCTGACCATAGCGATTTTGATAACGCTCGCTTTTTCCGCCGTCGGTTTAGCCGAAACATATTCCTTCGGCGATGTCCGCGCGTCCGTGAGCGTTCCGGACGATTTTGAGATGGTGCTCACGCCTTATAACCTGGGCTCCAACCGCGATTGGCTGGAGCAGCACGGCCTGGATCACGACGCGCTGTCCAACAGCTTTGACCAGGAGGGCATCCTGCTGATGGGCTACGACGAGGACAACGGCCGCACGCTGGTCATCACCGCTCTGCGGGACGTGGACGGACAAACCTATTTTGACCTGAACAACCAGGATGAGGACATGCGTAAGGAATTCCGTGTGTCCCACACCAACGGCACCGCCTACGGCGTGCTGGGCTACACCTACACTTCCGCCAAATGGGCCAATTATGGCAAGAACGCGCTTCGTTTCCTGCAAACGGAATACACGCTTCGCCAGGAAGGCGAGCTCGTCTGCGCGGGTTATCAGCGCCGCACCATCCGCAACGGCTACACCATCACCCTGGATATGCAGGTCCGTGGCCGGACGCCGAAGGCGACCGACAATAATCTGCTGGAAAAAGTGATGAAAAGCTGGCAATTCACTGAGGTGCTGCCCATGCCCGCGCTGCCGATCAAGCTGTCGCTCACCAGCGCGCCGCCCGCCGAAACCAGCGAAGCGACCTTCACCATCAAGGGAACTACCGCCCGCAAGGCCAAGGTGACCGCGACGCTGTTCTCCCTGGGCACTACCGGGGGCCAGACCTTCACCGATACCGCCAACAACAGCGGCGGCTTCGCCGTCAAGGTGACGCTGCCCAGCCAGGGCGTCTATTCCCTCACGCTGACCGCCGAATTGGAAGGCTCCATTACCGCGCAGCGGCTTTATTCCGTCACATTCAAGCAGGGCGTGCTGCCCGTGGAGCTTGCGGTAACCCCCGGCGATTCGCTGGATGATGAAACCATCGTGTCCGGCACCACGGAAGCAGGGGCGAAAATACAGCTGTCCGTTTCCGGGCCTGTCCCGTACAACAAAACCGTGAGCGGGAACAAATTCAATTTCAAGGTAGACACCCACCTGGAGGGCACCTATCAGTTCGTGCTGACCATCAGCAAAAAGGGGATGCACGAGCGCACCTTCTCCTTCACCGGCACCCGCGCCTATACCGATTCAGAACGGGGCGAAAAGGTTCGTGCCAACGCCCGGAAAATGGCCTACGCCAATCTGGCGAAAACGGAAAACCAGGGGAAAAGCATTTGGATCGATGGGTATGTGACCGGCGTGACCCAGAGCATCAATGAATGGGTCGTCACGCTCGCCACTACCAAATCCGGTAGCACCTACAAGGATGTATGCTACCTGATCTGCCAGACGGAGCCAGCCTATCCTGTGGACAGCCATGTGCGCGTCTACGGCACCGCGGCTGGCACCTATACCGTTCTGACCGACGACGGCAACGTCAGAAGCTATCCCCGCATCGACGCGTCCTTCATCGACCCGGCCAATTGATCGGAAATATCAAAAAGCATACGTCTACAGAATAAAAAACCTCATTGCCAAAGCCGGGAAAAAATGATATACTGAAAGGGAAAAAAATATCCTTCCGGAATGAGGCGAGGAAATTGAACTACTTTCTGGCTGTTGACATCGGAGCGTCTTCCGGCCGCCATATTGTTGGTTGGCGGGAAAACGGACAACTGCAAACCAAAGAAGTATATCGTTTCCCCAACGGCGTGGAAACGGAAAACGGGCACCTGATCTGGAATATCGGTGCCTTGTTTTCGTATGTGAAAAACGGGATCGACGAAGCGCTGAAGGAATTCCCTTCCATCGAAAGCCTGTCCATCGACACCTGGGGCGTGGACTACGTGCTGATGAAGGGCGATCAGGAAGTTTTGCCCTGCTACGCCTACCGTGACGGCAGGACGGAGGAAGTGATCCCCAAGGTACATGAAAAAATGCCCTTCGCGGAATTGTACCGCCGCACGGGGATTCAGTTTCAGCCCTTCAATACCATCTACCAGCTGTACGCCGACAAGCTGGCCGGGCGGCTGGAGGGCGTGACGGATTACCTGATGATGCCCGAATACCTGCTGTACAAGCTCTGCGGCGTGAAAGCCCATGAGTATACCAACGCCACCACAGGCGGCATGGTCAGCGCGGAAACCGGCGAAATCGACCGGGAGATCGTGAAGGCCCTGGATTTGCCTGAAAACCTGTTTGGCGCTCTCAGCCAGCCGGGCACGTACCTGGGGGAATACAAGGGCATCAAGTGCCTGCTTTGCGCCACCCACGATACCGGCAGCGCCGTGGAGGGCATCCCCATGGAGGGCAACGAGCTGTATATTTCTTCCGGCACCTGGAGCCTGCTGGGCGTCAAAACCCCCAAGCCGATCACCGATGAACAGAGCCAGGCCGCCAATTATTCCAACGAGGGCGGCGTAGGCTACAATCGTTACCAGAAAAACATCATGGGCATGTGGCTGGTGAACCGGCTGCGGGACGAGCTGTGCCCCGGCAAGCCCTGGAACGAAATCACCGCCGAGGCGGAGGAAAAGCATTTCGACCACACCGTGGATGTGTATGACCCCATCTTCCTGGCTCCGGAAAGCATGAAAGCGGCGTTCGACGAAAAGCTCCCTCACCCGCCCAAGTGCGCCATGGGCTATTTCCGCTGCGCCTATCGTTCCCTGGCGTTGGGCTACAAGCAGGCCATCGAGGAAATCGAACGCAACACAGGCAAGACTTATCAGAAGCTGTACATCGTGGGCGGCGGGGCGAAGAACGCGTTCCTGAACCACCTCACCGAGGAAGCTACCGGCAAGCAAGTAATCGCCCTGCCCATCGAGGCAACGGCGCTTGGTAATTTGAAAATTCAAATGGAGGATGATGCATGATGTTAGTTGAAACCAAAGCCCGCATCGGCGTGTTCGCCATCGCGCTGGGCGCGTACCTGCCCCAGTTTCCTTCGCTGGTGCCTGAATTCGAGGGCCAGTACAAGGAATTCAAAAAGCTGATTCCCGATTCCGTCGATCTGATCGACGGCGGCATCGTGACCACCAAGGAAAAGGCCATGGAAGCGGGCGATAAGTTCCGCGCCGCCGACGTGGATTTGGTCATCCTGCAATTGCTGACCTACGCCACCTCCTATAACATGCTCCCCGCTGTGCGGGATCTGGACGTGCCCGTGGTGCTGGTGAACGTGCAGAAGAAAAAGGCCCCCGATTACGCCACCACCGACACCCCCACCTGGCTGGGCACCCTGTACGCCTGCGGTGCCGTGGGCGAAATGGTGGCTGACCTGGAGCGGGCTGGCAAGCGCCACGCCGTCATTACCGGTGTCGTGGAGGGCGGCGACCCCGAAGTGGAAAAAGAAATCATCGACTGGTGCCGCGCCGCCCAGGTGCGCCGCCGCTTCCGCAACACCAACATCGCTCAGATCGGCCGTCCCTATCCCGGCATGATGGATCTGTACATCGACGAAACCAACCTGTACCACCGCATGTGGCTGTACACCAAGCAGTTTGACTGGGAAAAGATGTGGGCCATCGCCGACAACATCACCGACGAGGACGCCATCCGCGCCAAGGCCCAGGACATCCTGGACACCTTCGATATCGAGGGCGGCGGCACCATCGAAAAGGTGTGGGACATGGCAAAGTATGTCGTTGCCTTTGAGCAGTGGTGCAAGGACGAGCAGCTGGGCTTCGTGGCGTCCCACTATGACGGCTTCGCCCAGGGCATCGCGGGCAAGCTGGACAGTATGTTGATCCCCGCCTTCTCCATGCTCATCAAGCAGGGCACCGC
>ONRC01000023.1 GCA_900320085.1 uncultured Eubacteriales bacterium | reverse complement strand
ATCTGCATTTGTCGATCCACGACAAATGGCGTTTTGAAAAAGAAAGTATGCGCTCCATCGTGAAGGTGGGCGGCAACGCGGCGGTGGAGCAGTTCGGCGTGCGGTTCGGTTTTTTCGTATATGCCCGCATCCTGTTTTCTCTGGGCACCACCATGTACGCCGCCAACCAGATTTGCATGCAGCTGTTGTCCATCACCTTCACCTTCGGCGATGGCCTGGGCGTGGCGGCTACTTCTCTGGTGGGTCAGAACCTGGGACGGAAACGGCCCGACCTGTCCATGCTCTACGGCAAGATCAGCCAGCGCTTCGCCGTGATGATTTCCATTGTGCTGGGCGTGCTGATCGTTGCGTTCCGGTATCAGATCGCGGGCTGGTTCATCGGGGAAAATACCCTGAACGCCGATCAGGTGATCGCTTATGCGGCCAGCACAATGCTGGTGTTAGCCGCCATCCAGCCCTTCCAGACCAGCAGCGTGGTGCTGTCCGGTTCGCTGCGCGGCGCGGGCGACAACCTGTATGTAGCGCTGATCGCCACCATCTGCGTGTCCGTGGTGCGGCCTGTTATGGCGGTGATCGCGGTGTACGTGCTGCATCTGGGACTGACCGGCACCTGGGTTTTCGGCCTGGCCGAAATCGTGCTGCGGTTCGCGTTCTTCTATCCCCGTTTTGCCAGCGGCAAATGGAAGGATAAAAAAGTGTAGGAGCGCTTACCCGTCATCATGCTGGGAAACACTTACCACAAAAAAACGCTCCCGAACTCTGTTCAGGAGCGTTTTTGCTGTATGACTTATTCCAGGGAAGCTTCCATGGCGGCCATGGCTTCCTGCGCCTTGCGGCGGCGTTCCGCCACGATGGGCAGCTCCACGAAGGGTACCACGCCTTCCACGGCGTCCGCGGGCTGGATCCGTTTGTCATCCTGATCTACATCCAGCAGGATATACTTGCGGTTGCCCATGCCCAGCTCCTGCATGCAGCTCAGCTGACGATGGCCGTGACGGGATTCGATGCGCTCCCGCATGGCAGCGCCGTCCTCCTCGGACAGGGCGTAGATCATATCCACGCACGCCTGGTCCACGGCCAGGATATCGGTGGAGGCCAGGATGCCCACGTTGGGCGTGACCACCGGCTCGGCCAGACAGCCTTCGCAGTCGCAGGACACGGAAATGTTGCGCATCACATTCACATAGCAAATGTGCTTGCCGAAATAGTCGATGGTGGCTTTGGTGGATTCGCTGATACGCTCCATCAGTTCTTCCATGTCCACGCTCCAGGCCAGCCCGGGGTCTTCGCTGTTACGGGCGTGGATCATGCGCTTACCGATTTTGCCATCGGCGCAGCCGATGCCGATGTTTTTGTTGCTGCCGCCAAAGCCGCCCATGGTGTGGCCCTTAAAATGCGTGAGCGTCACCAGGGAGTCATAGGTGGGCAGTGTCTTGCCCACGGTCATATGGTCGAACCATTTGCCGCCCTTGACCGGCAGATCGACGGTCCCTTCGGCGTCGGTAATGTCCACGGGGCAGAAGGTCCAGCCGTTTACCTGCAGGGTTTCCAGATGCTTTTCGGTGGTGTCCCGGTCGCCTTCGTAAAAAGTGTTGGTTTCGATGATCGTGGCGTCGGGCAGATCCTTTTTCACCAGCTCCTCCACCCATTCATAGGGGATGATGTTGGGGCCGTACTTTTCGCCGGTGTGCAGCTTGATGGCTACCTT
Organism: uncultured Eubacteriales bacterium; assembly: GCA_900320085.1. Lineage (GTDB taxonomy): Bacteria > Bacillota > Clostridia > Christensenellales > Aristaeellaceae > RUG563. The sequence continues at coordinate 35,522 of ONRC01000023.1, read as the reverse complement.
GCCCTGGATCATGCCGTTCACGCGGCTGTACAGCTTGCGCAGTCCGGCGGCGGATAAGTCACGGGTAAAATAAACAATGGATTCGTTTCCGGTCCGTTCACCGTACGGCACATAGCGTTCACCGTCCGTTCCGGGATGCACTTCAGACATATGCGTTCATTCCTTTCCATAAATTACTATATAAATTGTATCATACATTCCGGGTGAAAACAAGGCTGTGAAATAATGAAAATCCGTTTGCGCCATCACGCGTTTTATGATAATTTCAAGAACATGAGATATTTTTTCTATTCAGGAAAAATAATGACCTGATTTTCTATGGAAACAGAAAAAATACACTTTTCAGGGTCCATGGAAATGTGGTATAATAATTTAAATCCGAAGGGTGGAGGAGATGCGTATGCGCAGCATGACGGGCTATGGCCGGCGGCAGGTGAGCCGGGACGGACGGGAAATGACGGTGGAAATCAAAACGGTGAATCACAGGTTTCTTGATATTTCCTGCCGGATGCCCCGAGCCCTTTCCTTCGCGGAGGACGCTGTGCGCAAGCAGATTGGCGCAGCGCTGCGGCGGGGACATGTGGACGTGAACGTGACATACCTGAACCTGCGGCAGGATGCCCGGGAAGTGCGGCTGGACGAAGGACTGGTGCTGCAATACAAGGAAGCGTTGCTGAACGCCCGGCAGATCGCCCGGAAAGAGCGCTCCTCCATCCGGGACGAGGATGTTGCGTGGATCGTGGCGCAGCCGGACGTGGTGCAGGTCACGGTGTGCGAAGAAGACCAGGAAGCGGTACTCGCTTTGCTCACTGAAACCGTGGCGGAAGCGCTTGCCGATGTGACCGCCATGCGGGTAAGAGAAGGCGCGGCGCTGGCGGAGGATTTGACCTTCCATCTGAAAGAAGTGACCCGGCTGCGGGATGAAATTGCTGCCCTCGCCCCGAAAGTGCCTTTGAACTATCAGGAAAAGCTGCAAGCCCGCATCCGCGAGTTGGGTGTTCAGGAGATCGATCCCCAGCGCCTGGCTCAGGAAGTGGCGCTGATGGCCGACCGCTGCGCCATTGATGAAGAACTGTCCCGGCTCGTTTCCCATATCGGGCAGATGAATGCCGCCATTAAAGCCGAAGGCGAAACGGGACGCCGCCTGGATTTTCTGACCCAGGAGCTGAACCGGGAGGTCAATACCATCGGTTCCAAAGCCTCCGACGCGGAGATCACGAAGCTCGTGGTCGCCGCCAAAAGCGAAATCGAAAAGCTGCGTGAGCAGGTGCAGAATGTGGAGTGACGGGGTATGAAGCTGCTGAATGTGGGCTTTGGCAATATGGTTGCCGCCGGGCGGATCGTGTCCGTCATCGCGCCGGACTCCGCGCCGGTCAAGCGGCTGGTGCAGGAGGCGCGGGACGGCGGCCATTTGATCGACGCCACGGCGGGACGCCGCACCAGAGCCGTGCTGATCATGGATACCGATCATGTAGTTCTGTCCGCCGTGCAGCCGGAGACGATCGCGGGCAGGATGCAGAATGAGGAATAGTTCTCAGTTTTTTAGTTCCAAGTTTTAAGTTCTAAGCGTTGAGCTGCAAGAATCATCAGGACGAATTGCGAAAAACAATACGGCTTGGAACCTTGAACTGAGAACTTGGAACTGTAAAACTTAGAACTTGCTTACGAATGAAGGGGGTTCGATTGATGAAGGAAGAAAGAAAATGCATGCTGATCGTGATTTCCGGCCCGTCCGGGGTAGGAAAGGGCACGATCTTCAGCCGTCTGCTGGCCAGCGACCCCAGCCTGACCTTTTCCGTCAGCGCCACCACCCGCTCACCCAGGAACGGGGAAACGGACGGCGTGGACTATTTCTTCATCACCGAGGATCAGTATCAGGAATTGGTACAGCAGGACGCCTTCCTGGAGCATGCCACCGTTCACGGCCACAGCTATGGCACATTGAAAAGCCAGATCGTGGAAAAGCTGGAAAAGGGCCTGAACGTGGTGCTGGACATCGACCCCCAGGGCGCGAAGCAGGTCATGGCCCAGTGGCCGGACTGCGTGTCCATCTTTCTTCTGCCCCCCTCTTATGATAAACTGCGCCAGCGGCTCTATGGCCGCAACACCGACGCCACCGAAGAAATCGAACGCCGCCTGAAAAACGCCAAGGGCGAAATCGAACAGGCGGGCATGTATCAGTATGTGGTGGTGAACGATGATCTGCAGGTGGCCCTGAACCAGGTCACCGCCATCGTCACCGCCGAAAAACAGCGCACGAGCCGGTACTTCCCGGTTGTGGAATAAATGATTTTTAGGAGGAAAACACAATGCCTGTGAATAAACCCGCTATTGACGAACTGGATCAGAAGGTGGACTGCCGCTACACCCTGGTGGTGGAAAGCGCCAAGCGCGCCCGCGAGCTGGTGGGCGGTTCCCAGCCCCTGGTGGACCCCAAGGATATGAAGCCCGTGTCCATTGCCGTGGACGAAATCAACCGGGGATTGCTGACCTATCACCGCAACCTGGAAGACGAAGAGGAATAAACCATTATGCCGCTGCAGGGAAAAAACATCGTGCTGGGCGTGACGGGGGGCATCGCGGCTTATAAGGCCTGCGAGCTCACCTCCCGTTTGCGCAAGGCAGGCGCGCAGGTGTACGTGATCATGACGAAGCACGCCTGCGAATTTGTTGCGCCCCTGACCTTTGAAACGCTCAGCAATCATCCCGTGGTGACGGACACCTTCGCCCGCCCTGACACCTGGGAGGTGGAGCATATTGCCCTGGCGAAGCGGGCGGATGTGTTCGTGATCGCCCCGGCCACGGCCAACATCCTGGCCAAGATGGCCCACGGCATTGCGGACGATATGCTGTCCACCACCGTACTGGCCACCAAAGCGCCGGTGCTGGTGGCTCCGGCGATGAATACGGGGATGTGGGAAAATGCCGCTACCCGGGAAAACGTGGAGATCCTGCGCCGCCGGGGCATCCGCTTCATCGGGCCGGAGGGCGGCTTCCTGGCCTGCGGCGATACCGGCGCGGGCCGCATGAGCGAACCGAAGGAAATCTTTAACGAAATCGAAAGCATCCTGAATCCCAAGCGGGACATGGAGGGCCTGCGTGTCCTTGTGACGGCGGGGCCGACCCAGGAAAAGCTGGACCCGGTGCGCTACATCACCAACCGTTCCAGCGGCAAGATGGGCTATGCTATCGCCGATGCCGCAGCCAAGCGCGGAGCTAAGGTGACCCTGGTCACCGGGCCGGTGAGCCTGCAAGTTCCGGAAGGCGTGGAAAAAGTGCCTATCCTGTCCACCCAGGACTTGTATGAGGCCATGACCGCTCATTGCCCGGAGATGGATATTGTGATTCAGGCCGCCGCACCTGCGGACTTTACGCCCGCTGTAGTGGCCGACCAGAAGATCAAAAAGCAGGGGGACGGGGATTTGACCCTGACCCTGCGCCAGACCCCGGACGTGGCCGCCCAGGTGGGGAGGCTGAAGCACGAAGGTCAGGTGCTGGTGGGGTTTGCCGCCGAAACCAACGACGTGCTGGAAAACGCCCAGGGCAAGCTGCAAAAGAAAAACCTGGACATGATCGTGGCCAACGACGTGACCGCCCCTGGGGCGGGGTTTGACGTGGACACCAACATCGTCACCTTCGTCACCTGCGAAAAGCAGGAAACCCTGCCCTGCCTGCCCAAAACCCAGGTAGCGGAAGAACTGCTGGACAGGGCGATGGCACTATATGCGCAAAAGAAGCGTTGACTTGTCCTAAAGCGCGAGAGAACAGTGTACAGCGTGCAGAGTACAGAGAATAAAGTTGATGCAATGGAGAATATAATCCTTTGCTCGACAAGAATATCTGAACTCTGTACTCTGAACTCTGCACTCTCCCGCTGCTATATTTCTGCAAAGCATAGGAGGAGAAAGGGTTGTACGCGGAAATCATCGTGGATATTGCGTCCGAGCAGGTGGACCGCGTATTTACCTATCAGGTGCCGGACACGCTGCGCATCGTGCCCGGGATGCGGGTGCGGGTGCCGTTCGGGCCCAGGGAAAAAGAGGGGTTCGTGATTCGGCTGAAGGAAACGGCGGATTACGACGAAAGCAAGATCAAGCCCATCCTGGCGGCGCTGGAGGATTTCCCTGCGGTACTGCCCGAATTGATGGAGCTGGCCTGGGAGATCCGCGCCAAATGCCATTGCCCGCTGTGCGAAGCGCTGCGGCTCATGCTGCCGGCGGAAATGCGGGGCGGACGGGTGAAGGTGAAAACCGAGGAATACGTTCGCCTGCTGATTCCGCCGGAGAGGATCGACGAGGCCATCGAATCCCAGAAGCGGGCCAAGAGCAGGCAAATGCTCATTCGGCTGCTGTCGGATGGCCAGGCCCATCCGGTGGAGGAATTGCGGCCCATGTTCCGGGATGTGCGGTCGCCGATCACCTACCTGGCCGAGCGGGAAATGCTGGAGATCATCGAAAAGGAAGCCCTGCGCGCGCCGTATTACGGGCGGGCGGACGCGGCGATAGACCCGGCGCTGACACCGGAACAGGAGGAAGCGCTGTCCGAACTGATCCCCGCCCTGACCCATCCCACCAAGCCATTCCTCTTGCAGGGGGTCACCGGCTCCGGCAAAACGGAGGTATACATCCGCCTGGTGCGGGAAGCGCTGCGGCAGGGAAAAGGGGCCATCATCCTGGTGCCCGAAATCGTGCTGACGCCCCAGATGATCAATTGGTTCCGCTCCCGGTTCGGCAACGCCATGGCGGTGCTGCATTCCCGGCTCAGCGCCGGGGAGCGGTTCGACGAATGGCGGCGCATCCGCAAGGGCGACGCCCGCATCGTGATCGGAGCCCGGTCCGCGGTATTCGCCCCGGTGGAAAAGCTGGGCGTGCTGATCGTAGACGAGGAGCACGAGCAGACGTATCTGTCCGATCGGTTTCCTCAGTATGACGCCCGGGAAATCGCCGTGTCCCGGGGGAAGCGGGAGGGGGCAGCGGTGCTGCTGGCCAGCGCCACGCCCAGTATCGTTTCCTACGCCATGACCCGGCGCGGGGATTACACGCTGATCGAAATGCCCCATCGGGTACTGAACCGGCCGCTGCCCAAAATCCATCTGGTGGATATGCGCCAGGAATTGCGCATGGGAAACCATGGCATGTTCTCGGGGCTCTTGCAGCAAAAGCTGGAGCAGTGCATCGGGGAGGGCCACCAGGCCATGCTGTTCATCAACCGGCGGGGCTACGCCAGCTCGGTGAACTGCCGCAAGTGCGGGGAGACGATCAAGTGCTCCCGGTGCGACGTGTCTATGACCTATCACAGCTTTGACCAGACCCTTCGCTGCCATTACTGCGGCGAGATCCGGCCCATGCCCAAGGCGTGCCCGTCCTGCGGCAGCACGTACATCAAGCCCATGGGCATCGGCACCCAGAAGGTGGAAGAAGAACTGAACCGCCGTTTTCCCGGGGCCGGGGTCATCCGGATGGACATTGACACCACATCGGAAAAGAACGCTCACTTTGAGCTGGTGGACCGGTTCCGGGCCGGGCAGGCCAAGATACTGCTTGGCACCCAGATGATCGCCAAGGGACTGGACTTTCCCCAGGTGACGCTGGTAGGCGCGGTGATGGCCGATCTGACGCTGAACTTTCCCGATTACCGCGCCGCGGAGCGCACCTACCAGCTGCTGGTGCAGGTGGCGGGCCGGGCAGGCCGGGGCGAACAGCCCGGCGAAGTGGTGATCCAGACCTACCAGCCCGATCATTACGCCATCCAGAGCGCGGCGAAACAGGACTACCGGGCATATTTCAATCAGGAATTCGGCAGGCGGAAAAGCGACCTGTACCCGCCGTTTACCATGATGGCCCGGTTCCTGTGCGAGGCAAAGGAAATGCCCGCGGCGCTGGCCACGGCGGAGAGCATCAAAAACAGGATCATCGAGGAGTTTTCCTCGTCGCCCCTGTACCGGCGCATCTTCTTCATCCGTGCTGACGAAGCGCCCATCACCCGCATTCAGGACAGAGCCCGGGCTCAGGTGCTCATGAAGCTTTTAAACCACCCGGACACGGATAAGCTTCTGGCGCGTTTTCAGGAAATGGCAGGGGAAAACTACCCGGCAAAGGTTTATTTGGAAATCAACCCAGCTTCGCTGGCTTAGGAGGATATACATACAATGGTTCGCAAGATTATGGAATTGGGGGACGAAACCCTGCGCAAGACCTGTAAGCCCATGAAGACCTACGATCTGCGGCTGTGGCTGCTGCTGCGGGACATGGCGGAAACCATGTACAAGGCCGAAGGGGTCGGCTTGGCCGCGCCGCAGGTGGGCATCCTGCGCCGGGTGGTGGTGATCGACGTGGGGGATGATCACGGGCTGATCGAGCTGGTGAACCCGGAGATCATCGCCACCGAGGGCGAGCAGGCGGGCAGCGAGGGGTGCCTGAGCGTGCCGGGCCGCCGGGGGTATGTGGTGCGGCCAAATAAGGTCACCGTACGCGCCCAGGACCGGAAGGGCAAAAAGTTTGAAATCACCGGGGAAGGCCTGCTGGCCCGCGCTCTGTGCCATGAGATCGACCACCTAGACGGCATCATCTATGTGGATAAAATGGATCACGAAATCTTCGATGACGACGAAGAAGAAACGCAGGAGGAACAGTAATGCGCGTGGTGTTTCTGGGCACGCCGGAGTTTGGCGTTCCTTCCCTGAAGGCGCTGGTCAGCGCGGGGTATGACGTGGTGGGCGTGTTCACCCAGCCGGACAAGCCCAAGGGGCGCGGCAACAAAATGCTGCCCAGTCCCGTGAAAAGCTGCGCGGTGGAATTGGGCATCCCCGTTTATCAGCCGGTGAAGATCCGGGTGGACGGGGTGGAGGATTTGAAGTCCTTACAGCCCGATCTGTGCGTCACCGCCGCGTTCGGGCAGATCTTATCCCAGGAAATTCTGGACATTCCCACCATCGGTACGGTGAACGTCCATTCCTCCCTGCTGCCCAAATACCGCGGCTCCGCGCCAATCAACTGGGCGATCATGGAGGGGGAGACCGTCACCGGCGTGACCACCATGATGACCGATAAAGGCCTGGACACCGGCGACATACTGCTGCGAAAGGAAATCGAAATCCTGCCCGGAGAAACCGCCGAGGAATTGACCGCGCGCATGGCCCCCATCGGGGCGGAGCTGCTGATCGAAACCATCAAGGGCCTGGAAGCGGGCACGGTGCGGCGCGTGAAGCAGGACGAAGCAAAGTCCAGTTATTTCCCCATGCTGAAAAAAGAAATGGGGGAAATCGACTGGCGCATGACGGCCCATCAGATCGTGTGCAGGGTCCGGGGACTTACGCCCTGGCCGGGCACCTCGTTCGTCTGGGGCGATAACGAAGTGGTGAAGGTCTGGAAAGCGGAGGAAGCGGAGAATCCCGGCAAGCAGCCTGGAACGATCCTCTGCGCCGACGCGAAGCAGGGTCTGGTCATTGCCGCAGGGGAAGGCGCTGTCAGGGTGCTTGAATTGCAAGCGCCCGGCGGCAAGCGCATGAACGCCAAGGATTATCTGCGGGGGCATCCCGTGGCCTATACGGAATGCAAGCTGACGGAGGAAGAACATGGATAAGGATAACCACCAGCAGGGCAAAAAGCCCTATACCGCCGCCAGGACGGGCGACAAAAAGCCCTACGGCAAACCTGCCGGAAAGCCGGGAGACCGGAAGCCCTACGGCAAGCCGGGGGAGAGAAAGTCCTTTGGCAGGCCCGCCGGGAAGCCCGGCTCCTTTGGCCGCAAGCCCATGGGGAAGCCCGCGCCCAAGCCCGCGGCGGATATGCCCAGCACCCTGAGCCGCAAGGTGGCGCTGGAAATCTTCCAGGACGTGGTGCGCAAGGACGCTTACGCCGGGCTGTCCCTGGACGACCGGATGAAGAACGCCAATCTGTCCCAGCTGGACAAGCGGTTCTGCGCCAGCATCGTGTACCGTACCCTGGAAAACCTGATCCGCATTGACTACGCCCTGAGCTTTTTCTTAAAGGACGCGGATTCCCTGGAGCCCACCGTGCGGGATATCCTGCGCATCAGCGCCTGCCAGCTTCTGTTCCATGACCGCATCCCCGCCAGCGCCGTGGTGGACGAGGCGGTAAAGCTGACCCGGGGCGCGGGGCTGGAAGGGCTCACGGGCCTGACCAACGCCGTGCTGCGCTCCATGATCCGGGGCAAGGACGAAATCAAGTGGCCCCAAAAAGAAGAAGGGGTCAAATACCTTTCCGTCATGTACTCCGTGCCCGAATGGCTGGCCCAGCGGCTAAGCGACGCTTACGGGCCCGAGCTGGCCGAAGCCATCTGCGCCTACCGCACGGAGTCCCACTATACCACCATCCGTCCCAACCTGACCGCCTACACCGACGAAGCCTTTGAAGCGCTGCTGCAAAAGAAGGTTTGGGAGGTGGAAAAAGGCGCGGTGGCCCATGCCTACCGGGTGCGCCTGGCCTCCGAAATCGCGCGGGACGCGGACTATATGGCGGGACATTTCTCCATTCAGGGGGAAAGCAGTATGCTGGCCGCCCAGGCGGTGAACGTGAAGCCCGGCATGCAGGTGCTGGACTGCTGCGCCGCGCCCGGCGGGAAAACCGCTTATCTGGCGGAATCCATGAACGGCGCGGGCCGGGTGTACGCCTGGGACGTGCACGAGCATCGGGTGACGCTGATCCGCGCCACGGCCCACCGGCTGCATCTGGAAAACGTGCGGCCTGTGGTACGGGACGCGGCGGTTTTAAAGGAAGATCTGGTGGGCACCATGGACGCCGTGCTGCTGGACGCGCCATGCTCCGGCCTGGGTGTCATGGACAACAAGCCCGACATCAAATACCGCGCCACGCCGGAATCGGTGAAGGAACTGACGGAAATTCAGGAAAAGCTGCTGGACACCTGCTGCCAGTACGTGAAGCGGAACGGCACCCTGGTGTATTCCACGTGCAGCGTGCTGCCGGAGGAAAACGGCGAGCAGGTCAAGCGCTTTTTGGAAAAGCATCCCGAGTTTGCCATTTCTCCCTTGCCTGAAACCATCGACGAAAAGTTCCGCAAGGAATATACCGACACCGGGCTGCAGCTGCTGCCCCACCGGGACAGCGTGGAAGGCTTCTTCATCGCGCGGATGCGCCGGATAAAATAATGGAAAACGAAAAGATACAATGGATGGGCCTCTATCCGGAAGAACTGAAGCAGCGCCTTTCCGAAATGGGGGAAAAGCCCTTTCGGGCGGCTCAGGTGTTTTCCTGGCTGCATAAGGGCGCGCGCTTTGAGGACATGACCAACCTGTCCCTGTCCCTCCGGGAAAAGCTCCGGGCAAACGGCATCGACCAGCCGGTGACCATCCGGGAGACCCGGGTGTCCAAGCTGGACGGGACGAAGAAATACCTCTTTGCCTTGCCGGACGGCAACTGCATTGAAGGCGTGCTCATGCGCTACCACTACGGGGCGACACTGTGCATCTCCACCCAGGTGGGATGCAAGATGGGCTGCCGCTTCTGCGCCAGCACCCTGGAGGGCTGCGTGCGGAACCTGACCGCTGCCGAAATGCTGGGGGAGGTGCAGTGCGCCAACGGGGACATGGACGGCGAACGGGTGCACAATATCGTCCTCATGGGCAGCGGCGAACCGATGGATAACTATGACGAGGTGGTCCGGTTCCTGCGGCTGGTGTCCCATCCTGATGGGCTGAACATCGGCCTGCGGCATATTTCCGTCAGCACCTGCGGCTTGGTGCCCCAGATGAAGCGGTTCGCGGAGGAGGGCCTGCCGGTCACCCTGTCCCTGTCCCTGCACGCCCCTAACGACAGCATCCGCCGCCAGATCATGCCCGTGGCCCAGCGCTATACCATCGAGGAAACTCTGGACGCCTGCCGGTATTACATCGAAAAAACGGGCCGCCGGGTGGTGTTTGAATACGCGCTGATCGACGGTGTGAACGCGTCCCCCGCCTGCGCGGAGGAATTGGCGGACAGGCTTCGCGGCATGCAGTGCCACGTGAACCTGATCCCGCTGAACACCGTGAAGGAAAGAAACCTGTTCGGCGTGACGGAAAAGCAGGTGCAGGAGTTTTTATCCGTGCTGGAAAAGCGGCACATTTCCGCCACGCGCCGCCGGGAAATGGGCGACGACATCGAAGGCGCATGCGGCCAATTACGAAAGAAAGTATTACGGGAGGATCAGCCATGATTTCTGCTGCCAGAACCCATATCGGCAAGGTACGCGCCAGCAACCAGGACGCCATTTTGGTGTGTCCGGGAAAGTATGGCATTTACGGCGTGGCCGACGGGATGGGCGGACATAAAGCCGGCGACGTCGCCAGCAAAATCGCGGTAGAGGTCACGGAGAAAGCGTTGAAAAACGCCCGTCCCTCCATAGCACTGCTGCGTTCCGCGATTCAGGAAGTCAACCTGGCGATTTACCGGGAACAGCTGCAAAACCCCGATTTCAGCGGGATGGGTACCACCATGACCGTGATCTGGGAGGATGACGAACGGGTTCTGCTGGGGCATGTGGGCGACAGCCGGGCATACCGCGTGCGAGAAAAATCCATCCGGCAGATCAGCCAGGACCATTCCATGGTGGCGGAAATGGTGCGCAGGGGCGTTCTGACGGAAGAAGAAGCGCGGGTGCATCCCTACCGCAACATCATCACCCGTGCCCTGGGCACGGACGAAACGGTGGAAGTTGATGCGGAGGAACTGGATAAGCGGCCGGGCGACCTGTATCTGCTGTGCTCCGACGGGCTGTCGGAATATGTGCAGAACGAGAGCCTGCTATATATCCTGCGCAAGCATCCCAGCCTGGAGGAAGCTGCTGACGTGCTGCTGAACATGGCCCTGGAGGGGGGCGGCCGGGACAATATTTCCGTGGTCCTGGCGGAGGTGACGGCATGATCGGCAAGGTGCTGGACAACCGATACGAGCTGGTGGATTTCATCGGCAAGGGCGGTATGGCGCTGGTGTACCGCGCTATCGACCGGCGCACAGGGCACAACGTGGCCGTTAAGATCCTGCGGCCGGAATACAATCAGGACGCGGAGTTTTCCGCCCGCTTCCAGCGGGAGGCGCTGGCCGCCAGCCGCATGAGCCATCATAATATCGTGAACCTGCTGGACGTGGGCCAGGCGGACAATATGCGCTACCTGGTCATGGAATACGTTCAGGGCCGCACGCTGAAAGAGGTCATCAAGCAAAAAGGCGCGCTGCCGCCCACCGTGGCGGCGCAGATCGGCATCCGCATCCTGTCCGCTTTGCAGCACGCCCATAAAAACGGTATCATCCATCGGGACATCAAGCCCCAGAATGTGCTGGTGCACAAGGACGGGCTGATCAAGGTGGCCGACTTTGGCATTGCCCGGGTGGCCGGCTGGGACACCGTCAGCACGGAAGACAGTGTGATGGGCTCGGTGCATTATTTTTCTCCTGAGCAGGCACAGGGCAAGCCCGTCACCGTGGCCAGCGACCTGTACAGCGTGGGCGTGGTGCTCTATGAGATGCTCACCGGGAGGCCGCCTTTTGACGGAGACACGCCGGTCGCGGTGGCCATGCAGCACATTGGCAGCAAACCGCAGCCTATTTCCGAAATCAATCCCACCGTCCCGCCTGCCATGGAAAAAGTGGTGGAGAAGGCGATGGAGAAACGGCCCGACCGCCGCTATCAGAGCGCCCTGGAAATGGCCCAGGATTTGCAGCGCGCTCTGCAGGAGCCGGACGGCACCTGGATGAGCCGACTGCCGGATCAGCCCATTCCCGGCCTGGAGTACCATACCGGCAACACGGGCAAGCAGAAAACTGTACAATCTGCCCGTGAAATCTGGGCGCGCATCGGAGCGGCGGCAATGATCGTGCTGATTATCGGTGGGATGCTTTTCGGCGCCTTGCAGATATACGATCAGGTGATCAACACCACGGAAGCGCCCTACTGCCTGGATGAAACCGAAGGGGACGCCCAGCGTTTGGCCAACCGCGCCGGATTGGTGGTGGAAATCACACGCACCAGCGACGCCATCAAGCCCATCGGTACGGTCATCATGCAGTCGCCGGAATACGGCACGATGATGCGGAAAGGCGAAACGCTGTCCCTGATCGTTTCCACCGGACCGGAAGAGCAGATGATTCCCAACGTAGTCGGCAAATCCGTGGAGGAAGCGCGCACTGAATTGGATCGCCTGGGCTTTACGCTGCTGGCGCTTCCGGAACGCGAGCTGTCCGCTCTGCCGTGGGATACGGTGCTTTCCCAGAATCCCTTGCCGGGCGAGCTGATGCCAAACGCTACGGTGGTACAGGTGACCCTCAGCGGCGGAAGCGTCGCGCTGCCCAATTTCGTGGGCATGACGCGCAAGGATGCGCTGTTCATGATTCAGCAGCTGAGACTGACGGTGCACGAAATCCAGATTCAGGAATACCCCGTGGACGACCCGACCCAGTTTGACCGAGTAGCCGCACAGATGATCGTCTCCGACGATGACGACAAATCAATTCAATACATGCCCGGCGATACGATGATGCAGCAGACTGCAGAGGTTACGCTATCCGTTTATGTGCCTATCAGCGGCGCTGCCACTACCGTTCCGGCGAATATGGAGGCAACCTCCGGTCCGGCCCAGGAGGAAACGCCATGATGATGGAAGGCGTGATCGTGCGTGGCCGCGGCGGGTTCTATACCGTGCGGGATGAAACGGGACAGGAATTCGTGCTGCGGGCAAAGAAAAAATTCCGCCGCCAGAAGATTTCTCCCCTGGTAGGCGACCGGGTGCTGTTCACGCCGGGTGAGGGAAAAGAGGAAGGTAAGGACGAGGACGGCTGGGTGGAAGACATTCTGCCCCGCGTCAGCCAGTGCCTGCGCCCGCCGGTGGCGAATGTGACGGTGCTGTGCATCGTCGTTGCGCCCACCCCGGAACCGGACTGGATGCTGGTGGATAAACTGCTGATCTTCGCCCGGAAGCAAAGCTTAAAGCCGCTGATGATCCTGAATAAATGCGATCTGCCCTACGCGGAGGAAACCGCAGCGTTGGCAAAGGCCATGTATGCCAGGGCGGAGATGGACGTAAAATGCGTCAGCGCTGAAACCGGCGAAGGCGCGGAAGCACTCCGGAAATGCCTGCGCGGCGGCGTCTGCTGCTTTTCGGGGCAAAGCGGCGTGGGAAAATCCACGCTGCTGAACGCTTTGTTCGGTTTGCGTCAGGAAACCGGCGACATCAGCCGCAAAATCCAGCGGGGTAAAAATACCACCCGCCACGCCGAACTGTTTACCTTCGGCGATATTTCCGTGATCGACACGCCGGGATTCAGCCTATTGGAACTGGACGAGGTGTTTGATCCCGTGCTGCTGCGGGACTATTACCCTGAGTTTGGACCCTACGAAGGCCAGTGCCGCTTCTCGCCCTGCTATCACGGCAGCGAGCCGGGCTGCGCTGTATTGCAGGCCGCGAAAGATGGAAGGATTCATCCCGCGCGGCTGGAGAGATACCACACCCTGCTGGCGGACTGCCGCCAGGCTTGGAGGGAACGATATGATTAAACTGACGCCTTCGCTGCTGGCCGCCGATCTGCTGCACCTGGGCCGGGGCATTGAGATGATGCGCCGGGATAGGCTGAATCAATTGCACTTTGACGTAATGGACGCCCACTTCGTGCCCAATCTTTCCTTCGGTCCCGATTTCTGCCAGGTAATCCACCAGCGTCATCCGGACATGATTTTGGATGTGCACCTGATGATGGATAACCCGGAACAGTATCTGGAGGAATTTGCTCGGTACGGCGCTTCCAGCATCACCCTGCACCGGGAAATTGCGGAAGATATGTCCGGGATGATTCAAATCATTCGCAGCCTTGGGGTGAAATGCGGCCTGTCGGTGAAGCCCGGCACCAGCGCTCAGACGCTGTTGCCTTATCTTGATCAGCTGGATTTGATTCTGATCATGACGGTGGAGCCAGGTTTCGGTGGGCAGAAATTCATGCCTGAGCAGATGGAAAAAATCCGCTTCCTGCGTCAGATTGGATTCCAAGGCGACATTGCCGTGGACGGCGGTGTCAATATGGAGAACGCGCCGCTGCTGACCCAGGCGGGGGCGACCCTGCTGGTGATGGGCACCTCCTATTTTCATGCGGAAGACCCTTCCAGAGTGGCTCGATTCGTGGAGGAACTGAACCAATGAAACGCCCACAGCATGGAAAAGGAGAATTTCACCATAAGCGCAGCCTGGGCCAGAATTTCCTGACGGATGACGCGCTGTTTGAGCAGCTGGTGGATTTGTCCGGCGTGGGAAAAGAGGACGCTGTGCTGGAAATCGGCCCGGGCGCGGGCGGGATGACCAAAGCGCTGTCTGCCCGGTGCCGCCAGGTGGTCGCCATCGAAGTGGACGAAACGCTGCTGCCGATCCTGCGGGTGGCCCTGGAAAGATGCGGGAATGTGCGGCTGGTGCACGGCGACGTGCTGCGGCTGAACCTGCCGGAGCTAACTGCGCCGCTGGGACCCTTCCACATCGTGGCGAACATCCCCTATTACCTGACGACGGAATTGATGACGCTTCTCCTGACGAGTGATATGCCCATTCAGTCCATCAGTCTCATGGTGCAGAAGGAGGCGGCCCAGCGCATGGTCGCCCGTCCGGGGGAAGAGGGCTACGGCATGCTGGCGGTTCGCGCCCAGTATTTCTACGCGCCGCAGATCATGCTGGATGTGCCCGCCTGCATGTTCACTCCGCCGCCCAAGGTGGACAGCGCCTTCGTGGTGATGCCGCGAAGGGAGCGGCCGCCGGTGGAGGTACAGGATGAAGCGCTGTTTTTCCGTGTCGCCGCCGCTGCTTTTGCCATGCGCCGGAAGACCATGGAAAACAACCTGATCGCCTCCTTCCGCGTGAGCCGCGAGGAAGCGAAGCAGTGGCTTTCCTTGTGCGACATTCCCGACGGCGCGCGGGGGGAAACTCTGTCCCTCCAGGATTTTGCCGCGCTGAGCAATGCAATGACAAAGCCGCTGTGACGATTCATGTTCCCGGCGGTTTGAAAAAAGTTTGGTTTTCGATACAAAAAACTGTCTCCTGCGCAATGGCAGGGAGACAGTTTTTTTATTTGACTGATTGTTTTTTTTTCGCTAAAAATCGCAGAATGCCCCGCAGGCCCCTGGGCGCTTTCACGCAAATTATTCGCATGGACATGGTTTATCCCCCTCCTATTTCCGCACCAATATCAATCCCAGCAGAATCAGCGCCGCGCCGACCAGCGCCAGCCATGCCCAGCCGGGCACGCACAGCAGGATCACCAGTACTCCCGCGCCGATCAGCACATACCCGGCAATGCGGAGAAGAACGCTCCCTCCGCTGGGATAGCACTGCACCCGCACCTCATCTTCCCGCTGCCATGGCAAAAAAATCACCTCCCGCACCAGTGTATGGCGGGAGGTGAAAGATCATGACAGGCAGGAAAACAATGCCTGCTTCATTTTTGCGTTCTCATCCAATCCAGCAGCGCGGCGACGCTCTTTTCCGGCAGTCGGAGGGAAAACTCCGGCTCCTGAATATCCTCCAGATAATGCGCGTCGGAGGAATGAAGCACGTGCTTGTTTTCCATCGGCTCCATTGGGCAGGGGAGATGCCGCCAGACCTCCACGGTCGTGAACGTAGGCGAAGGCGGCATCATGCCCAGATTGACCAGCAGCCCGTTGCTGCCCCGGTTGATGTGGGCTGGCACCGGCACACCGCCGACCGCTCGCACCTTCGCGGCGCACTCCTCCAACGAAAGGTCCGTCGCGCCGATCAACAGGGCGTCCTCGTGATCGATCACTTCGTCATCCTCGTTCATCACCAGCTGTTCACCGAAAAAGGCGGGCTTGTTTTTACCGGGGGGCAGGTGGGTTTTGAGCATCGCGCCGAAATCCACCGCCGTCTGCACGTCCGGGAAATACCCCAGCATATGCACTTCCTCGCTGGTGGTGATCTCAATGGCGGGCACCAAAAGAAGCCCGTAGGCCGCCGCGATCTTTTCCGCCGCGGGCAGATTGCGGGCGGCGTTATGGTCGGAAATCGCCACGATCTCCAGGCCCTTTACCACCGCCATGCCCAGGATGTTGCCCGGCGTCATATCGTTGTCGCCGCAGGGGGACAGGCAGGAATGGATATGCAGGTCGGCAAAGAAGTTCATGTTACTCCGCCTTTTCCGGCACGCCCTTTTCCATCATGCGGCCGCAGATCGCGTAAGCGGACAGCGGGCTTTTGAGCACACGCAGCCCTTCGTCGGTCGCTTTTTCCAGGATGCTTTCGGGCATGTCGATGTTCTCCGGCAGGATCACGCAGGCCATTTCCGCCAGCGCCGCCACGGCCACCACGTTCATATGGGTCTGCACCGTGACCCAGGCCATGCCCTCGCATCCGTGGGCCATCACCCAGGAGAGCAGGTCGCACGTATATCCGCAGGATACCTCGCGGTCTTCTTCCACGCCGGGGGTCATGTTCTGCGCTTCCAGCAATGCCGTCAGTTCGGAAACCTTCATGGCTTGTTCTCCTTGATTCTCTGTCAATTCATTGATTCTATTGTATCACAAATCCTGCGTTTCTTCAATCCGCTTCCGCGTCATCCTCAATCGGGTCGCCAAAGTTCAGTTCCGCGATGCGGTCCTGTAAATATCGTGCCAGGAACCGCATTTCCTCGGGAGTGTGCGGGGAATTGTTGACTTTCAGACTGTCAAACAGCAGATAATCAGCGCCCACACCCAGCGCATTGGCAATCAGCACCAACGTGTCAATGCTGGGAATCCGCGTGCCGCGTTCAATATTGCCATAATAGGAAGCGGAAATCTGCGCCGCTTTCGCCACGTCCTCCTGGGACAAATGCCTGGCACGGCGTTTCATTTTCATGCGTCGCCCAAGCGCCTGATAATCGACCATTTCGTTCATCCCTTTCTGCTCCATAGTATACCGTAAGGATCGAATTTTGTAAAGATTTGTCGAATGATGGAGGAAAACAAACATTTTTACATTTTCTGCAGGGCGTTATGATTGACATTCCGTCGGCTTTGGATTATCATGGTATAGGTAGACTTATGTGTTTCCCGCGGCGAAAAAAGTGCGGCGGGAACGGACGCCATGAAAACGGAGGCTCTGTGTATGCGCGTGACACAAAAGAAGGTTTTGTTTTTTCTTTTTGCGGTTCTGGCGCTTCTTTTCCTGGGCATGAACGCGGCTTTGGCGGATGGCCAGGTAAGCGGCGTGGTTTGGGTGGAGAAGACCACGGACGGCATGTATGACAGCGGCGAAGGCAACTATGGCCTGGGCGCGAAAATCACGCTGGAAAGACGCAATCCGCTCAGCGAAAGCGACCGATATATCAATAAAATGACCGATCAGTCCGGTATGTTTGTATTTACCGGCCTGGCCGCGGGCGATTACCGGATGCGGATTGAAGTTTCCTCCGAATACCGCTTCACTTCGCATGGCACGGGCAGCTGTATTCTGCCGACCCAGGGCTCGGTGGGTTATTCTCCGTACTTTACCGTGCGGGACGGCGAAGGGCTGACGATGAACGTGGGGCTGACCAAGACCTACTGCGCCGTTTCCCTGATCGCGTTTATTGACGAAAATGGCAATGGCGGACGCTTGCAGCAGGAACCTCCGGTGCAGGGCGTACAGGCCGAACTGCTGTATGAGTATGCGGGGGAAACCTACGTGGTCGCCACAGGCGCCACCAATTATCAGGGCGAAGCGGTCATCCGCGATTTGTCCCCCGGCACCTATAAGGTACGCGTACACCTTCCGGACAACCTGGTAATTGGCCCGATCGGGCAGAAAATCAACACCTTCTATAATTGCTTTTATCCCAATGCTGACAATACGGGCGATTCTGCTGTCTTCACCCTGGCCGCCAAGGAAAGCATCGGCATGGGCGTTGGCCTGGTGCGCACGGGATCGCTGATTGGCAAGGTTTGGTATGACGCCAATTTCAACGGCCAGTGGGATGCCGACGAGGGCGGCCTGCCCCAAGCGGTCGTTACCCTGTATTCCCCGTCCCTCGGTTTGACCCGTTCAACTTATCCAAACGAGCAGGGCGATTACGCCTTTTCCAGCTTACAGTCCGGCGATTACCAGCTGGGCTTCCAGCTGCCCGAGGGCATGATCTTTACCTATCCCGGTGTTTCAATGATTTCTGAAACGGCGAACACGGCGGCGCTGAACGTGAATGTACAGGTGGGCGTGACTGCCAATATCGGCAGTGTGGGCGCAATTCCCAGCGCGGGCCTTTCCCTGTATTTCTATCAGGATATTGATTTGAACGGTCAGGCTGATGAAAGCGACGCGCCCGTATACGGCGCGCAGATTACCGCTGTTCAGGGTGGAAAGGCGATCGAATCCGTCTTTACTGATGAAATGGGCAAGGCATCCTTCCATTCCCTGCGGGGCGGCGAAACTACGCTGTCGGCCGCCTTGCCGGGGGGCTACGTCTTCAGCCATGACCAGACGCAGCTGTTCCATCCTTATGACGCGCAGAGCGCAGCGGAAACCGTCGTGTTCCTGGACGGCGCGCAGGAGGACGCCTCTTACTCCGTAGCCGTGACGCAGCCCGCTGCCCTTTCCGGTTCCGTGTTTGAGGACAGCGACAGCTCCGGCCTGTATCGGGACGGCAGTCCCATGGTACCTGGGATCACAGTGCAGGCAGTGGACATGAACGGCGAGGTGATCGCGCAGACACAGACTGATGATTCCGGCGTTTACAGCTTTGACGCAGTTTTGCCGGGCAGTTATACGGTGCGCTTTGTGCTGCCGGACAATTACGTCGCTTCTTCTACTCCGCCTGAACCGCAGGGTATCTACAGCCACATCATTTACCAGACCCCGGAATACGGACAGACTGAAACCGTTACCCTGACTCCCGGTCAGCGGGTATCCGGGATTGACGGCGGCGCTTTCCGCGCGGGCCGCGTGGATGGTTATGTGCTGATTGATGAAGAATACGCGCCCGGCAATACCGGCCTGTCCGGCGTAAACGTGGTGCTGCTCAATGAAAACGGTCAGCCTGCCTCCGCATACAGCTACGGTACAACCGATCAGAATGGTTATTTCTTCATTAAGGGTGTGCTGCCCGGCACGTATTCCGTCAATTACCAGATGCCGGAAACCGGCCAGTTCATTTCTCCCCGCACGATGGATAAGCAATGGACTTCTCCCGCGTTCACCAGCGAAAGCGGTTCGGAAATCCACATGTCCACACTGTACGGCGTGTATAATTCCACACTGTCCGGCAGGATTATTTACGACGGATTGGAGACCGATGAAAATTTCAGCGCGCTGCTTTCCCTTTCCGGGCAGCGCTCGCGGCAGGCGTTCCAGATTCACGCCCAGCCGGACGGTACCTATGCTTTTAATAATCTCAAGCCTGACACGTATATGATGCAGGTCATCCTGCCGGAGTACCTGGTATTCGGTCAGATGGAAGGCTCACCCATCGAAGCGACCGCCGCGTCCACGGCTACAGCCATGATCACTTTTGAAATGGGCGAAGAGAAAACCGACGCCAATATTCTGGCTTCCCTTCCTGTGACCGTTTCCGGTACCGTGTATTATGACGACGATATGTCCGGCTCTTTGGACGATGGCGAATACGGCGCGGAAGGCCGCAGCCTGTCCCTGTGGCGGAATGGGGAAGAAGTGGCAAATGTGTATACTGATGAAAACGGTAAGTTTGCTATGGAACACCTGATTCCAGCGGATTACGAGCTGCGTATCAGCATGGATGAAAACGAAGTGCTGGTCGGCGTCAACGGTGCAAGCCAACAGGCGGAAGCCTGGACGGTGCCCCTCAGCACCCGCAGCGACAGTACGGTGATGCTGCCGATGATGCGTTATTCCGCCATCTCCGGTCAGATATGGAGTCTGGACGGTTCGATGAATGGCGTGGAAGGATTGGCGGTTGCCCTGCTGGACGAAAACGGCCTGACTGTCAGCTCTGCCGTGACGGATGCTTACGGCGCTTACGCCTTTAACCGTTTGCTGCCCGGTCGGTATACCCTTTCCGCTACGCTGCCTGCGGGACACCTGTTCGCCCGGGCACAGGATACCGACCGCCGTGAAAGCTATATCCAGGGCAATCCAGACGGTTCTCCCAAGCCCCTTCCGATCGACCTGCCGATGGGCGAGGAGCTCTCCGGTGTGGACATCGGCATGGGGGCGATGGGTGAAATCGGCGACTGCGCCTGGCTGGATGAAAACGGCAATGGGATGCAGGACGTGGGCGAGCCCTATATTCCCGGCATCAAAATCGCCCTGTATCAGCATGGCGAAAAGATCACGGAAACCGTTACCAACGAATACGGCAAGTATCTGATTTCAGATATTTATCCCGGAGAATATGAAATGCAGGTGACCATGCACAGGGAACTCAAAGCCACCGTGCAGCAAACCAAATTCCCGCTCGTGGCAAGCATCATGCCGGAGGAAAAAGGAACCACCGTCACCGTACCGTCTGTGATCGTTCCCAGCGGAGGACGGAATCTGCACTGTGACCTGGGCTTCCAGCTGGTCAAGAAAGGGGCGTACCCCGACGCCATGAATGAAACGCCTGTGAAGGATTGGCGGCCTTACTCCGAAAGGTAAGCAGGGGTGCCGCGCCAGCCTAAAACAAAACAGAAACAGGCGCGCCGTTTTTCTGCGGCGCGCCTGATTGTTGTGTGCGCGTTTGCACTTTGTGTGGGGATACTGCTGTTTCAAGGCGTGGAATACGCCCTTTCCTTCCGACGGGAAAACGCGCGGCTTTCCGCTTCCCTGGTGGAAACGTCCCGTGCTTTTCGTCAGGAGAATGAAAGCCGAATCAATATCAATACCGCCACCGAAGCTGAGCTGTGCTCCGTCCCCGGCGTCGGCCCTGAAATGGCCCGGCGCATCCTGGCCCTGCGGGAAGAGCTGGGTGGCTATCATTTTCTGGAAGAGCTGAAGGATGTGTCCGGCATCGGGGACAAACGCTTCGACGCTCTGAAAGAATATTTTTTCTGTCCCTTGCTGGAGACTCGTACTTATTAGTTTCTGGGGGAAACCGCTCTTTGGAGCCCAAAGAACGGTTTCCCCCAGACCCCCTTCCGAGAAAAGCGAATGGGGGGTTTATGATTCTGTGCGAAATACTCCGAGTGCATCTATATAAGTAGTATCAGCAGCCGGAGGAAGCGAATGCTCTCAGCTTTTGATTCAGCTTGCCGTACACCCGCTTCACCATCCAGGGCTCGGAGCAGTTCGTCAGGGCGTCCGCCAGGGTGAACCAGCGCACGGCGGCATTTTCGTCCGCTTTGGCGCGGATGGATTCGTTTTCGTCTGCCTCCAGGAGGTACGTCACATTCAGGTGCAGGTGGCTGGGCACGTACCGGCCCCGCTTTTCGTGGCCGTCCACGGTAAGGGTTTCGAGGGAAAAGATGCTTTCCGTCACGGGCCGGGCGTGAATCCCCGTTTCCTCCCGCGCTTCCCGAAGAGCCACGGCCAGCAAATCCCTGTCCCCATCAGCATGGCCGCCCGTCCAGGCCCAGGCATTATACAGGTTGTGATAGGCCATCAGTACCTTCGTTCCATCTCGGTTTACGATCCAGGAGGACGCCGTAAAGTGCATCACTTCATTTTCGCGGGTAAAAGGATCGGGCGTCGCGGACAGGGCGGACAGCATGATGCTCCTGTCCCTCTCCTCCTGCTCATTCCACGGGCGGTAGGCCGTCAGCGCCTGCAATATGTCAAGGCTCATGGTGCATCCCCTTCTTCCTGTATTCGCATCGATTATAGCAGGAGAAAAAGGAATCCGCAAGCTCATTTTGTCTTGCGGATTTTCAGGTTAAGGGTGATGCAGGCGTCGTCCTCGCGCTGCTCGGCAATGGCGTCCAGCCCAGCGTCGCGCATTTTGCGGATGATGGTATTCAGGGCATTGAGGTACAGCCGCGGTTCCCACACCATGGAAATCACTTTGCGCCGGGGTTGGCCGGAACTGTCCCCGGCGTTTTCTTTTTCCACCAGCGCTTCCGTTTCCCGTGGGGACAAGCGCAGCCGCGCGGCCTGGCGGGCGATGCGCAGTTGTTGTTCTGTATCCGAAAGAGGCAGCAGGGCCCGGGCGTGGCGTTCGCTCAGGCCGGATGCCCGGAGAAACTGTTGGACTTCCTGAGGCATCGCAAGCAGCCTCAGCTTTTTTTCGATTGCTTCCGCGCTTTCCCCGGACTGGCGGGCAATGACGTCTACCGGTGTTCCGCTTGCTTGCAAAGCCCCGTAGGCTTCCGCCTCATCGAGATAATGCAGGGGCGCCTGATACGTGTTTTCCATTAAGGCATACAGTGCCGCTTCGTTTTCGCCGGCGTTCAGCACGAATGCGTCTACATAGGTAAATCCCAGTATCACACACGCCTGAAAGCGCCGCTGCCCCAGCACGATTTCGTATCCGTTCTCTGTCACCCGCACGGTGATGGGCTGCAAAAGCCCGTATTGGCGAATGGACGCTGCCAGCGCCAGCAGCTTTTGTTCGTCAGCCTTCTCCCGCGGCGGGGCGGAACGCGGCTGAATCCGGGAGATCGGCACATAATACACCGCCCGGTAGCTTGGCTGTATTTCCTGCAAAACGCTCATGGGTGTTCCTCCGGATCAGAATTCGTTGTAACGGTTGATGATGCAAAAGATACTTAAAATCAATAACGCTTTATGAATGAACTTGACGTAACTCCAACGGGAGGGTTACGCTGGGGGCTCCGCGCCCCCAGACCTGCGCCAGGAGCTTTGCTCCTGGACCTCTTTAGGGCGATCAGACTCGTTTAGGAAAAACCAGCAACGTCCGCCAGCGGCGCTGGGGCTACGAAAAGTTTGTGGGCTTCTGGCCCAAGAAAGCCAGGGAAAATCCGAGGGGGAAAGTAAACTTTCCCCTGCGGATTGTTCCCAGGCTTTCCCCGGATGCAACGCATCCGGGTTGGCGGCTTCGCCGCCGGGCCAGAAACCAAACGCAGCCATGCCAGGCTTCCGCGTTCCTTCCCGCTTATGCGGGAACCAACTTGGATACCACCTGTATGCTAATTCCGCTATTGGAGTCCAGAGGCCGAAGGCCTTTGGTGCAGGTGCACGAGGGCCGCAGAGGCCCTCGCTTCCTGCTGGGATTCCGGTAAGATGATTGCGGATTGGTTTGCCATTTAAAGTGTCCTTTAAGTCCCCCAAACCAGCGCTTCCTTTTATTTTTCTTTGCAAACAAAAAACCTCCTGCCTGATAACAGGCGGAGGGGTGGGGAAACGTATGACAGCAATCGGCAGGAAGCGGGAAAGGCGCTGCCGTTATTTGTCTTTTTTCAGCGGACGCTTGGCGGGAATGCCATTTTTGCGGGGATATTGGGGAAGGGTTGTTTCGATTTTTCGGATGGGGGAGAGCAGATGGTTTTCGTTTTCCCAGGCAAGGGCCACGGGCGCTTCCAGCGCGCCGCCCAGCTTTTCGGCGGCGGCGATGCCGTCCTCCATTTCTTCCGTGACGTTGGGCCCCTTCCAGCATAGCGCGTATCCGCCGACGCGCACAAAGGGCAGCAGGTATTCGCACAGCACGTTCAGCGGCGCCACGGCGCGGGCCACGGCACGGTCATAGGCTTCCCGGTGGTTTTCTGTATGTCCTAAGACTTCCGCGCGATCCTGAATGACCGTCACGTTTTCCAATTTCAGTTCTTCGCTTACGGCCCGTAAAAATTGGCAGCGTTTGCCCTGGGCTTCCAGCAGCGTTACAGTAAAATCCGGCCGCGCAATTGCCAGCGCCAGGCCGGGAAAGCCCGCGCCGGTGCCCACGTCAATGAGCCGCAGCCCCTCCGGAAAGAATTCAGTTTTCGTCAGCGGCAGCAGCGAATCCAGAAAATGCCGCCGGGCGATTTCTGTGTCGGGCACGCTGGTTAAGTCCATGCGCATGTTCCATTCGATCAGCAGATCATGATACACGTTCAACGCATCGATCCTGTCCGGTGCGACGGGCACGCCCGCGCCGAGCAGCAGATCCTTCATATCAGCCATAGCGATTCGCCTCCCGCATGGAAAGAATTTGCAGCATCACTTTTTCCAGGCTGCCCGCGTCCATCATCTGGCCCGACTTGACCAGGTACTCGGTTTCCAGACACAGCTTCGCCATTTCGTTTAACTGCTGCTGCGTGAAAGCTCTTGCTGTTTCCAGCAGCTTACGGACCACGAATCCCGGCACCCCCATCTTTCCGGCGATTTCTCCCGCCTGGGAGCCGGAGGCGACCATAGCTTTGGCGTAAGACAGCTGGCGGCACTGCCTTCCCAGCAGGGACAGGAGCATCAGCCGTTCTTCCCCGTCCCGCAGCAGCGCTTCCAGCATCCGCATGGCTTTTGGTCCCTGGCCGGAGAGCAGGGTGTCGGCCATATCATAGACCTTGTATTCCGTGGACTGCACACATACGGCCTGCACGTCGCTCTCCGTCACTTCCTCCCGGTTGCCCGCGTAGGCGGCCAGCTTGCCCAGCTCGTTGGCCAGCAGCGTCAGATCCCGCCCGGCGGAAAACCATATGCGCTGGCAGGTGGCGGCGCTGATTTTCTTTCCCTCTTTTTTCAGCGTGGCGGCGATCCAGCGGGCCAGCTCCCGGTCGTCCAGCGGGTCAAAGGCGACGATGGTTGCTTTCTTTTTGAGCACCTGATACAGCTTTTTCCGGCCATCAGCCTTACCATGCACGAAAAACACGATCACCGTGGTGTCGGGCATTTGCGGCAGATAAGCGTCCAGCTCCTTTACCGCGCTGTCCTCGTCATACTCCTTGGCCTTGCCGGTGCACAGCATGGCGCTGTCCCGCACCTCAATAAATCGTCTGTCGCTCATAAACGGCAGCGTTTCGGCGGCGGCAATCAGCGCGTCGGGAGCTGGATCGATGAGCCGGGTGTCGTTCATGGCGGCAAAGTCGCCCCCGGCCACCTTTTCCCGCAGCGTCTTCAGGGCGGAGTGCTTAGTGTATTCCTCTTCGCCCTCAAACAGATAGCACCCGCCGATATTCCCCTGCTTGAGGGCGGCGAAAAACTCGGTGTGATTCATAGCTGTTCCTTTTCGTTCAAGAACGTTGTGATCGCCGCTTCCCCCTGCTTCGCGGTGATGGTGACCGCGCCGGTGAAGGCGGTGCTGTATATCGCCGCGCCTGCGTTCCGAATGCGTTTTACAGTGTTCGGATTGGGCAGGCGGCTGCTCAGGCGGCTGGCGGTGATCAGCGCGATTTGGGGAGAAACGGCGGATAGGAAATCCGCGCCCGTGCTGTCCTTGCTGCCGTGATGAGGTACCTTCAGGATGTCCGCGTCCCGGGCGGCGTAGGCTTCGTAATCGCCCACAATGTCGGCGCAGGTCAGCAGCTTCACGCCTTCCAGGTCGCCCAGCAATGCAAGGCAGTACCGGTTGGCATCCTGGCCGGGCACCACCGTACCGGACACCGGCCAGGTGACCGTGAGGGTGGAGCGGGGGAGATGGATTTCATCGCCCGTGGCCAGATGTTCAATGGGAATGCCGCGTTCAGTCAACACATCCAGCAGGGCCAGGCATTGACTGTCGATCAGCTGTTCTTCCGCGCCTTCGGGCAGGTACACCGTCCCGATGGGGATTTCCTCTTTCAAAAGCTGCTCCAGGCCCTTGCAATGGTCGGTATGCAGGTGGGTCAGGATCAGGCGGTCGGCTTTTCTGCCAGTGGACAGCAGATACGACGCCACATCACCGCCGTATTCCCCTGTGTCGATCAAGCAGGTTTCAGGACCGTCCATCAGGATGGCGGCATCCGCCTGGCCCATAGCAAGCTGGACGAACTGCACGTCCCGGCATACCGTCAGCCGCCACATGCCAAAGGAAACGAGCAGCGCCAGCGCAGACGCGATGATCTTTTTCCTGCCCGCAAGAACGATATACCGGGTGGCGAGTGTCAGCGCCAACACAACGGCGGCCACGCAGTACCAGGGCAGAAAGGGAACGCGCACAGAGTCGAAAGGCAGCTTGCCCAGCCAGGTAATCACGCTGATCAGTCCGCGGGTGACGGGGTTCACGAACCTTGCCAGCAACAAACCGCCGGGCAGCCACACACAACCAACGGCCGTCACCAGCAGATATACCGGCAGCAGCACGGAAAAGAATGCGCAGGCGGGCGGCGTCAGCAGCGGGCCGATCAGAGAAAAACGGTGGAAGATCTGGATCGTTGGCAGAATCACCCCGATGGTGGCGGACAGCGTCACCGTCCAGCCGGACAGCAGGGACTGCTCCTGCGGCAAATGAAGAAAACGCTGAAACAAGCCGTCAAACACCACGATGCCCAGCACCGCGCAGAAGGAAAGCTGGAAGCTGGCCGAAAACAAATCCAGGGGACGCGCCAGCAGGATCAGCAGAAACGCCGAGCACAGCGCGGTCAGCGGGTCAGGCGCGCGGCGAACCACCCGCCGCCAGGCGCTGATGAGAATCAGCAGGGAGGCCCGCACCACCGGCGCGGAAAAATCCAGAAGCGCGCAGTACAACAGCAAAAACACGCCGAAGATGTACAGCCGTGTTTTCGGGCCGCGCCGCCGCAGCGGCACATACAAGAGCCCCGCCAGCAGCCCAACATGCAGCCCGGATACTGCCAGCAGATGCGCCGCCCCGGCGTCGGAAAAACCACGGGTGGTCTCCTCGGGCAATTGATCGCGCTGGCCCAGCAGCAGCGCTTCGGGCAGAGCGCTGTCCTCTCCGAAAATCAGCCGCACGCGGTCTGTCAGCGCTTGCTTGACTTGGTAGAGCAAAGAAGCAATGCCCCGGCCCGGATGGTCCATGATCTCCGTTTCCCGCGCACCTGACACACCCGCCTGGATACCCTTTTGAAGCAGGTACATACGGAAGTCGAACCCATAAGGATTTACCTGTCCTTGGGGATGATACAGCGTGGTATCGAAAGCAATCCGGTCGCCTTCCCGGGGCAGGAAAGGGTTTTCCTTGTCTGGGGTGTAGGTCCAATACAGCCTGCCAATACTGTATTCTCCCGCGTCGGTTTGAACGGTCGCCTGCTCCAGATACGCGGCTGCCGTGTCGTTTTCCCGCAGGGTCACGTCGGAGGCCAGCACGCCGGTCACCCGGCATTTTCCTTCCGGCGGGAGGAGGGGGTGGCTTTTCCAGCCGCCCAGCAGCGCGCCGAGAAACAGAAAACAGGCCATGATTCCGACGATCCGCTTTTTCCCCAGCTTTGGAAGAAAAACTGACGCCAGTACGGCGGCGCATAAGCCCAGCGCATACAGCACCGGACGCCACGCAAACGAAACGCCCGCTCCTACCCCCAATCCATAGGCCAGCGCGACGCTGACCAGCGGACGTTGGTGATGAAACGGGCGGACGCTCACAGCGAAATCACCAGCCCCGGGAACACGGTCTGCGCCAGGGGATACACCGCCTGGGCTTCCTTGAGCAGAGTGGCGGGATCGTGCTTCACCGGAAGATGGGTGAGATACAAAGACTTCGCCCCGGCGTCCACTGCCAGCTTCGCGGCGTGGGCAGCGCTCATGTGGGGCTTCGTATCTACCCATTCTTCTTCCAGGAACGCGGCGTCGGCCAGCAGCAGGTCGGCGTCCTTTGCGAAATCGGAAAGGCCCTCGCAGTCGTTGGTGTCGCCGGTAAAGACCAGCGTTTTGCTTCCGTCCGAAAGCCGCAGCGCCCGGCAGGGCACCGGATGACGCACGGGCATATTCGTCACGGTCAGCCCGGCAATCTCCAGCTTCTCGGGGTAGGGCCGCACGTCGAAGGCAGGCGCTGTCAAAAGCGCCCGGAAGGGACTGTCGTCCTCGTCCGGCACATACACGGCCAAGGTCTTACCCGTGATTTCAAGGTAATACCGCATCACCAGCAGGTCGCTGGCGTGGTCAAAATGCAGATGTGAAAGCAGCACGCCTGCCAGCTCCGCCGGGTCGCACAGGCGCATCAAGCGTCCCATCACGCCCGCGCCGCAGTCCATCAGCAGCAACTGTCCTTTGTTTTCCACCAGGTATCCGCTGGTCGCCCCGCCCGCCGGGGGAAATGGACCATGACAGCCCAGCACATGCAGTTTCATGGGTATGTCCTCACTCGATCTCAAATTTCTTGCTCACCCGGTCGCGCCATGCCACGCCCAGATGCACGTCCTCGCCAATGCGCACGCCTTCATGGGTCAGGATATCGGTATGCGTCTGCATTGCCAGTTCGGGGGTATTGTTTTCGCCGCTCAGATGGCCCAACAGCACATCGCGCACGCCGGTTTCCATCAGCTGCAAAAGCGCTTCCGCACTGGCCTGGTTGGAGAGATGGCCGTGGTTGCTCAGGATTCTTTGCTTTAGGTACAGCGAATAATGGGGATTGATACGAAGCAGTTCTGGATCGTGGTTGCTTTCCAGCAGCAGCACATCCACTCCAGCCAACGTTTTGAGCACGCTCTTGCGGGCGTAGCCCATGTCTGTGGCTGTCGCCACGCTGTGGCCGCCGTAAAACACGCGGAAGCCCACCGGGTCGGCAGCGTCGTGGGGGATAGGGAAGGGATAGAGCGCCAGGTCGCCGATAAAAAAATCGTTTTCGTCTTCAAAAAACCGGCGGTTACCCGGGTGGATTTCGCCCACATTGCGGGCCATGGCGTTCCAGGTACGCTCGTTGGCGTAGATCGGCACATGATATTTCCGGCTGATGATGCCAACGCCCTTCACGTGGTCGCTGTGCTCATGGGTGACGGCGATGCCGTTCAGGGTTTCCGGCAGCACGTTGATTTCCCGGAGCGCACGCTCGATGGCTTTGCCGGTCATCCCGGCGTCGATGAGTATTCTTGTGTTTCCCGCGCCGATAAACAGCGCGTTTCCGCTGCTCCCGCTGTAGAGCGGGCAAAAAGTAAACCGCATGTGAGTTTCCTTTCAAGAAGTTTCAAAACCATTTCCGTTTCATTATAACCGGATTTGAACATTCTTGCAAGGGCGGAAGGGAAAGTTATTTCAAGGATGTTTTAAGAGACGAAATGTGGAGTTCTATATAGCCGATCATTGCTGGTCAATTGTCTTGTGAGCAGAAGTTGGAGCACAGTATAAAACTCCACACTCCACGCTTCACACTCCACACTGATTCAAAGGATCCTTTCAGCTTCTCTGCTCCGCTGCTCCCAAACACTTTTTTACACATCATTCATTACAAATTTGTTGCAATTTGGAGGAAAATCTATTACAATAGGAAAGTGAAGCAGCGGAAGGAGGAATGAAAACGATGGAGCACATTTTGGATAACCTCGCTGCCAACCTGACTGATTTTGCGATTTATCTGGCGATTGGCCTGGTGATGCTGACCGGGCTGGTCAAGTGTGTATTTCCTTTGCTGCGGGGCGCCCGCCGTCTGCGCCGGGGCATCCACCTGCTGGAAACCAGCACGGGTGAGGGCCGTCCGGTGTGGCAGGACGTGCTGTTTTTGGGCAAGGAGCTGCAGGGGCCCTGGCGGCGTTTCCTGGTGAACGCGGAACAGCTGGACGCCCGCGGACTCAACTGCAACGTGGAAGATTATATCAACGATGATACGGTCATCGGCGGCTTGGGCCATCTGCAGCTGGGCGAAGTCGTTCCCTCCCTGCTCACCAGTTTAGGCATTCTGGGTACCTTTATCGGCCTGATGCGCGGCCTGGGCGGGCTGGATATGACGGACGCCGCCAAAACCATGGACGGTATCCCCAAGCTGATCAGCGGCATGACCTTCGCCTTCATGACCTCCATCGCCGGTATTTCCTGCTCGTTGATTTTCAACATGTTCAACCGCATGGCCTACGGCAGCGCTACCAGCGCCATCGACGATTTTTCCGACGCCTTCGCCGACCTGGTGATGCAAAAGCCCTTGGAGGACAACGTGCAAATGATTTGCCAGGCAGAGGATCAGTCCACGCTGCTGCGCCACGTGAGCGCCGATATGGGCCAGCGGGTCAGCGAAGGGATTGTTTCTTCCGTGCAGCAGAGCCTGACGCCTGTGACCCAGAGCATGAACAGCTTTATCATGGGACAGACGCAGGCACAGATGGAGGGCGTGGCAAACATTGCCGGGCAGTTCGTGAACCACATGAACCGGATGCTGGGCAACCAGTTCGCCCAGCTTGGTCAAACCTTATCCCAGGTGAACCAGGCGCAGGCTGTTTCCTTTGAATCCCTCGACCGCGCCATGCAGGCGTCGGAGGAAATTTTGAACGGCATGCATCAGGTTCAGGATACTACCCAGCGCGTAATGGAAAAGTTTGAAAGCTATGTGGAAACAATCGAAAAGACCAACGATTCCACCGGCGCGTTCCTGACTCACGGCAGCCAGGTGCTGTCCGGGATGATGACCGCCTCCCATGAGCAGAGCGACTTCATGGCTGACCTCAAATCCGCCCAGCAGGAGGTGCGCGAGTCCATGCGCGGTTATGCCGACTGGAGCGGCCGCGTGATGAAGGCGGTACAGGAACAGGCGGACGGCGCAATGAACGTGACCGCCAATATGACTGCCCAGATGGATGCAAGCAGCAAGCGCCTAGCCGAAACCTATTCCACCTTTGTACAGAACCTGTCTGGCGGATTCAGCCGGGCGATGAACATGTTTGACGAAAACATCACCGGCGCGCTGAAAGCGCTGGATGAACGCCTGAGTGAAATCCGCCGCATGAATACGGAAAAACCGGCACAGACTATCCAGTTGCAACAGGAAGCGGAAAACTGTGTGAAAGCCCTGAGCCAATTGCAGCAAGCTGTCGCCGCCATGACCAAGGAGCTGGAAGCCGCAAAGCAGCCCGCGAAGGAGGCCTGACATGCAGTCTCGCAGAAGGATTCACCGCGCGCCTACCGGCGGGGATCACGGCTCCCACTGGATATCGTATTCAGACATGATGGCCTCCCTGCTGCTGGTGTTTGTGCTGGCGGTGATCTACAGTGTATACCAGTATTACAGCATGCTGGAAATCAAAACCCAGCAGCTCAACGAGCAGCAGGCCGAGCTGGACCGCGCCACCATCACCCTGGCGCGGCGGGAGGAAGAATTGGAAGCCGCCAACGTGACCCTGATGGGCAAGCAGGAGGAGCTGGCCGCCATCCAGATTCAGCTGGACCAGCAAGAAAACGACCTCCACGCCGCCCAGACCGCCCTGAAAACCAAGGAAGAGGAACAGGCGCTGCTGCAACTGCAGCTGGCTGACCAGGCCGACGCCCTCGCCGCCATGCAGACCGTGCTGGACAACCAAAGGGCGGAAATGCTCACCTACCAGAAGCGCATCGACGACATGGTGGGCGTGCGCAGCAAGATCATCCAGGAGCTCAGCCGCGCTTTGACCGCCGCCAATCTGGGCGCGTCCGTGGACAAGACCACCGGCGACATCGTGCTGGAAAGCACCGTGTTCTTTGATTCCAATTCCAGTAATATTAAAGATGAAGGCCGCGAACTGCTGGCCCGCTTCCTGCCGGTGTACCTGGGCGTGCTGATGCAGCCGGAATACGCCGACTACGTGGGCGAAATCGTCATCGAGGGCCACACCGACACCGCGGGCAGCTACCTGACCAACCTGCGCCTGAGCCAAAACCGCGCCCTGTCCGTGGCCGAATATTGCCTGCAGCTGTCTTCGCTGACCCGCAGCCAGATCATGCAATTGCAGAACCTGCTCACAGCTAAGGGCAGAAGCTATTCCGACCCTATTTACCGGGCTGACGGCACAGTGGACATGGATGCCTCCCGCCGCGTGGAATTCAAGTTCCGCCTGAAGGACGCGGAGATGATCGACGAAATGAACCGCATTCTGACCCAGATGGAGGCGACTGGAACCAATTGAAAACCGCAGCGATCATTTTGATGGTGCTTGTGCTGGCCGCCGCCGGGTGCCTGGGCTACGCGCTGTTCAACACCAATTTGCATGTGGTGGGCAAGAGCCTGGAGGTGCTGCCCGCCGCCCAGCGCATAGCGGAGTTTGACGCCCTCAAGACCGCCGTGCAGCGGCAAAGCCTGCTGGGCACTGTGCTTAAAACCGGAGAAATCGGGTCGGCAGAAGAATACACATATTACATTTACACCCTGCGTTTGGAGAATAAATGCCTCATTCCCGCCGAGATGGTGGAACTTCAAATTTCGCCCATGGACAGCGACGTGCTGTTCTATTGCGATACGCAGGAAACCATTATCCCCGCCGGGGAAACCCGCGATGTGTGGTGCGTTCTGCTGACCAAAGGCACGCCCCATGCCGTGCGGGACATTTACATCACCTACTACCTTTGGGGCCATCCTCAGGAGGTAAAGTACACCTATGACAATGGGCGATAAAGCTTTTGCTGGTGGAACCGCTCTTTATGGGCCAAAGAGCGGTTTCCCCCATCCCCCCTTCCGAGAAAGCCATAGAGGGGGATTCCATCATATTTTTTCCATGGGCTTATGCCTCCTGATCGTAACGCTTTTTCTTCCGTTTTCGGGAAGCGCCGAAGAACTGCCTGTCCCTGCCCACGAGCTGCCGGAGGGCTTCTGCTACGTGCACGAGCTGATCCCCGACGTGATCCTGGACATTCGTTACGCGGGCACGCATAACTTTGTCGGCGATCCCATCGACGGGTACGAAGCGCCCTTTGCCATCCTGACGAACAAAGCTGCCAGCGCGCTGAAGGAAGCCGCTGACGAGTTCCGCTCCCTGGGCTATCGCGTGATGATCTTCGACGCCTACCGTCCGCAAAGCGCGGTGCGGCATTTCGTGCGCTGGTCGCAGGTGAAGGACGATCTCAGGATGCAGGCGGAGTTTTACCCCGATTTCAAAAAGAAAGGCCTGCTGGTGGATCAGGGTTATATCGCCCGCAACTCCGCCCACTGCCGGGGCAGCGCCATTGACATGACCATCACCGACCTGGACGGCAATCCCCTGGATATGGGCACGGGCTTTGATTACTTTGGCAAGCTGGCCTGGCACGGCGCGAAAGGCATCACAGCGGAGCAGACCGCCAATCGCAATCTGCTGCGGGACGTGATGAAACGCCACGGCTTCAAGCCCTTTGACCATGAATGGTGGCACTACCGATTGGGCAACGAACCTTTTAAAACGGGGTTTGATTTTCCGATAAGATAATCGGCACCGGCGAAAGGAAAAACTTGCAATATTTTACAAGACGAGATATAATAGGGTCATCCTATGATCAGGCCCCAGGGAGCCGGGCCGCATGCGCGGCAGCAGAAGCATATTTTCTGCGGGACAGGCATACATTTGCTTGTTCCCGCTTTTTGTATACCGGGAACAGAAACGGGAGTGGATGAGATGGAAAGCACAACCAAAATCGCCTTTCGTGTTTCGCGGGTATCCATTTATGCCAATGTCGCGCTGTCGGCGGTCAAACTGCTTGCAGGACTGATTGCTCATTCCGGGGCAATGGTTTCCGACGCGGTGCACTCCATTTCAGATGTGTTCAGCACCTTCATTGTAATGATCGGCGTGCACATGGCCGGAAAAGATTCAGACAAGGAGCATCCCTATGGTCATGAACGGATGGAATGTGTAGCGGCGATTATCCTGGCAGGCGTGCTGTTGGCGACTGGGCTGTTGATCGGTTATCATGGGGTGCAAAGCATCCTGCATCCGGAGAAACTGCAGGTGCCTGGCGTGATAGCGCTGGCGGCGGCTGTTTTGTCTATTGCCGTAAAGGAAGCCATGTTCCGGTACACCAAAAAGGCCGCGAAGCAAATTGACTCCGACGCGCTGATGGCTGATGCGTGGCATCATCGCTCCGATGCGCTCAGCTCCATCGGTGCTCTGATCGGTATTGGCGGAGCGCTGCTTGGTTTCCCGATTCTTGATCCAATCGCCAGTCTGGTGATCTGCCTGTTCATCGCCAAAGCTGCTTATGATATATTCCGCGACGCCATTAACAAAATGGTGGATGAAAGCATGGATGAGGAAACGGAAAACGCCCTCCGCGCCTGCGCCATGGCTCATCCGGGGGTTATAGGGATCGACCGGCTGATGACAAGGAAATTCGGCAGTCGGGCCTATGTGGAGATGGAAATCTCCGTTGACGGAAAAATGCGGCTTACGGACGCACACAGCATCGCCGAGGGTGTGCATAACGAAATTGAACAGGAGTTTCCCCAGGTAAAACACATCATGATTCATGTCAATCCTGCGGAAGATAAACGTGCACAATAGAAAAATCATCACCGGACGCTTTGAAGCAAAGGCCAAATCGCCTCCATGAAAACGCCTGCGCCCCCCTTTTTTTCGGCACGGGCGCTGGCAGAGAAAAAATGCAAAGAAGCATAAAAAATCGGATTCTGGAAAACAAATTGGAAGATTCACGCATAATCTATGAAAATTTTAAGCGGAAGTGTTGACAAGAAAGGAAAAATTGTTTAAAATAATCCTTGCGTGCGGGTGTAGTTCAATGGCAGAACTTCAGCTTCCCAAGCTGACCACGTGGGTTCGATTCCCATCACCCGCTCCACTGCTATGCCTGATTTCCAAGGCATGGAGGAGACCCACCGGCTGGATATGCCGGCTTTCCCAGGTTCGCCCGGCTGTTAGCCCGGCATCAACTTTTCATTCAGAAACGGAGGAGATTCCATTCCCATGGCAAAGGAAAAATTTGAGCGCAATAAGCCGCACGTAAACATCGGCACCATCGGCCACGTTGACCACGGCAAGACCACCCTGACCGCCGCCATCACCATGGTGCTGGCCGCCGGCGGCCATGCCCAGGCCATGAAGTACGATGAAATCGACAAGGCCCCCGAAGAAAAAGCCCGTGGCATCACCATCAACACCGCGCACGTGGAATATGAGACCGAAACCCGTCACTATGCCCACGTGGACTGCCCCGGCCACGCCGACTACGTGAAGAACATGATCACCGGCGCCGCGCAGATGGACGGCGCGATCCTGCTGGTGTCCGCTCCCGACGGCCCCATGCCCCAGACCCGCGAGCACATCCTGCTGGCTCGTCAGGTAGGCGTGCCCTACATCGTGGTGTTCATGAACAAGATCGACCTGATGGACGACGAGGAACTGCTGGAACTGGTCGAAATGGAAATCCGCGACCTGCTGAGCAGCTACGACTTCCCCGGCGACGAGATCCCGATCGTGAAGGGCTCCGCCCTGAAGGCTCTGGAATACATGCAGAACGACGGCAGCGATCCCAAGCACGCGCCCGAGTGCCAGTGCATCTATGAGCTGATGGACGAAGTTGACAAGTACATCCCCACCCCCGAACGCGACAAGGACAAGCCCTTCCTGATGCCCGTTGAAGACGTGTTCTCCATCACCGGCCGCGGCACCGTGGCCACCGGCCGTATCGAGCGCGGTATGGTGAAGGTTTCCGACACCGTCGAAATCGTTGGTCTGATGGACAAGCCCCGCTCCACCGTCGTGACCGGCGTGGAAATGTTCCACAAGCTGCTGGATGACGCCCAGGCTGGCGACAACATCGGCGCTCTGCTGCGCGGCGTGCAGCGCAACGAAATCGAACGCGGCCAGGTGCTGGCGAAGCCCGGCTCCATCAAGCCCCACACCCACTTCTTTGGCCAGGTGTACGTGCTGAAGAAGGAAGAGGGCGGCCGTCATACCCCCTTCTTCAACGGCTATCGTCCCCAGTTCTTCTTCCG
>ONRC01000039.1 GCA_900320085.1 uncultured Eubacteriales bacterium | reverse complement strand
TGATAGGTCATCGGTGGAAGTTCGGTAACGGATGGAGCTTGATGATACTAATAGGTCGAGGGCTTGATTTCAGCGAGACTGAGACGAAGGTCTGAGAGAAAAGGAAACAAAGAAACGAAAATCGTCTTTCACTTGTGCAGTTGTCAAGGTGTGACAGCGGGCGGAAGTAGAGAAGCGCAGGAAGCGAAAGCAGAGAGCGTGGAGAACGAAACCGTAGCACGCATTAGACTTGACACAGGAATGTGGCCGAAACTGAGTGAGCAGCTCGGTGGCAGGGGACAGACCGAAAGGGACCCCAAAGGAGAGGAAGACTCCAAGAGGAAAAACAGGTACCTTGGGCAAGTATGAATGAGTGAAGCATCACCGACCTCAGCCCCCAAACAACGCCACCTGTTCCCATACCGAACACAGAAGTTAAGCCTTTCAGCGCCGATGGTACTTGGCTGGACACGGCCCGGGAGAGTAGGTCGCCGCCGGATTCCAATTAGAAGCTGTTCAATAAGAACAGCTTCTTTTTTCATATAATCAAGTCATAAAAAAACACACATTGGATGTGTGATCATTTATCCAATGTGTGCGACATGGTAATAAATCAATTGTCAGTTTCTGCGTTCAGCGATTCCAGCTCCGCTTCGACTTTTTCCAATAATAATACGGCTGTACGAAGCATTTCTTCGATGGTCAGCTTGGGATCCCGAAGCAGGATCGCCGGTTCTTTATTGGCGGAGAGAAGCAGGCGTTTGTCGGTTTTTTCCAGCGCGGAACACAAGGCAACGGGGTCGGGCAGGGCGTTGGGGGCGAACTTGCAGATCAGGGTGTTCACCACGAAGTTGACCCGCTGGACGCCAAGCCGCTGGCAGATGCCCCGCAGGTGGGCAATGTCGATCAGGTTCATCACGCACTCCGGCACGTCGCCGAAACGGTCGATCAGCTCCTCAATCACGTCCTCTCGGGTTTCCCGGGTCTTGATGAGGGCGATGCGCTTGAAGACCTCCATCCGCTGGTTTTCTCCCCGCACGTATTCCAGCGGCAGATAGGCGTCCACGCGAAGATCCACCCGGGTGTCCACCTCCACGGGCACCTCCTGGCCCTTTTCGGCCTGAGCCTCCCGCACGGCTTCCTCGATCAGGCGGCAGTACATATCGTAGCCCACCACGGCCACCTGGCCGGACTGCTCGGGGCCGAAAATGTTGCCCGCGCCGCGAATCTCCAGATCGCGCATGGCAATGCGGAAGCCGGAGCCGAACTCCGTAAATTCCCGGATGGCGGACAGGCGCTTCTGGGCGGTCTCGGACAGCATCTTGTCGGGCCGCACGGTGAAGTAAGCGTAAGCCACCCGGGTGGAGCGGCCCACGCGCCCGCGCAGCTGATAGAGCTGGGAGAGGCCGAAGCGGTCGGAATCGTAGATGATGATGGTGTTGGCCGTGGGCACGTCCAGGCCGTTTTCGATGATGGTGGAGCAGAGCAGCACGTCAAAGCGGCCCTCATAGAAGTCCAGCATCACGTCCTCCAGCATGCTTTCCTTCATCTGCCCGTGGGCCACGGCGATGCGCGCCTCGGGCACCAGGGCACGCAGGCGGGAAGCGAAGGCGTCGATGTGCTGCACGTGGTTATACAGGAAATAGACCTGCCCCTGCCGGTTCAGTTCCCGCATGATGGCGTCGCGGATGACCGCGTCGTTGTAGTCCAGCACATAGGTCTGCACCGGATACCGCTCCTCCGGCGGGGTCTGCAAAAGGCTCATGTCCCGCACGCCCACCATGGACATGTGCAGGGTGCGGGGAATGGGCGTGGCGGAGAGGGTCAGCACGTCCACGGTCTTTTTCAGGTTTTTAATGGCTTCCTTGTGGGCCACGCCGAAGCGCTGCTCCTCGTCCACGATCAGCAGGCCCAAATCCTTGAAATGCACGTCCTTGGACAGCAGCCGGTGAGTGCCCACCAAAATATCCACCTTGTGCTCCGCCACCTTCGCCAGCGTTTCCTTTTGCAGCTTGGGGCTGCGGAAGCGGGACAGCACGTCGATGTTCACCGGGAAATCGGCGAAGCGCTTGAGCATGGTGTAGTAGTGCTGCTGGGCCAGGATGGTGGTGGGGGCCAGGAGCGCCACCTGCTTTCCGTCCATCACGGCCTTCATGGCGGCGCGGAGGGCCACCTCGGTTTTGCCGTAGCCCACGTCGCCGCACACCAGGCGGTCCATGTTGCTGGACGCTTCCATATCCCGGCGGATGTCGTCCACGGCCTTTTCCTGGTCGGGGGTCAGCTCGTAGGGGAAGGCGTCCTCAAATTCCCGCTGCCAGGGGGTGTCCGGGCAGAAGGCGTGGCCCGGCGTGGCCTGGCGCTCAGCGTAGAGGCGCACCAGGTCGAAGGCCAGCTTCTTCAAGCCCGCCTTCACCTTGTTTTTCTTTTTGGCCCAGTCGTTGCCGCTCAGGGAGTTGAGGGGCGGCGCGGCGTCGGGGCTGCCGATGAACTTCTGCACCCGGTCGAACTGGTCGGTGGGCACGTAGAGCTTGTCGCTGCCCTGATACTGAATCAGCAGATAATCCCGGTAGGTGCCCTCGGTCTGCAGGCGCACGGTGCCCTTGAAGATGCCGATGCCGTGGGCCTCGTGAACGACGTAGTCCCCTTCCTTCAGGTCGGTGAAGGCTTCGATGCGCTCCCCGGCGTTCTGGCGCTTGCGGGCTTTGCGATAGCCCGCGCCGAACAGATCGCTGTCGGCGATGACGGTCAGCTTGCAGTCCGCCAGCGTGAAGCCGTGGGACAGGGTTTGGGGCCAGATCACCGCGTCCCCCGCCGCGGCGCTGGGATGCTCCTCCCAGGTGGGTGTGGGCATTTCCAGCCCTTCCAGGGCGGTTTGCAGGCGGCGGGAACGAGCTTCGCCGCCCGCCATGAGCAGCGTAAGATACCCCTGCTTTTTCCAGGCTTGTAAGTCTGTGGCCAAATCCTTGAACCGGCTCACGTACTTCGGCGCGTTCACTCCGCCGAACTTGACCAGGCGGGTGGGTTTCATTTCGCCCATGCCCCGCAGCAGCTCCATCAGCAGATGGACGGGCCGGTCTGCCATGGCATGAACGGCTTCCTGCCAGTCCCGCAGGAGGGTCATCTGCTCGGGCACGGCTTCCTGCCGCTCCAAGGTCAGCTTGAAATCCTCCTGGAATCCGGCCAGCCGATCCTCGCATCGGGCCTTGACCCGGTCAGGTTCTTCGATCACAATGATCGGGTTTTCGAGATACTCCCACACCCAAGCGCAAGGCACGTCCAGCGCCCCGGCCCACAGGGCCAGGTTGGGGGACTGTACTCCCGCTTCCAGCTGGTCCGCATCCCGGAACAGCCGGGCCACGCCGGTGTCGTACACCTTCGGCGCGGAGGCTTCCACGATTTCCCCGCTGTCTTCGTCCTCGTCATCGTCGGGCAGCGGCGGCAGGTCAGGGGACAGCAGGCTCTTGGGCAGGCGGTTCAGCTGGTTCCTGACCAGGGTGCGGATGTCCTTCGCCCGCTCCTTGGGCAGCAGCCATTCCACCGCGGGGTAGAACGCCGCTTCCTCCATGGGCTGCAGGCTGCGCTGGCTGATGGGGTCGAAGGAGCGGACGGAGTCCACCTCGTCGTCCCAGAACTCGATGCGGGTGGCGCCATTTTCCGCCGGGGAAAAGGCGTCCACGATGTCGCCGCGCAGGGCGCACTGGCCCCGGCCCTCCACCATGTCCACCCGCTCATAGCCCATTTTCACCAGCCGGGTGATCAGGTCCTGGGGCTCCATGGTATCGCCGGATTTCAGGGTCACGGCGTATTCCTCATACACCGTTACCGGCATCATGCGGCACAGCAGCGCGTCGGCGGAAAGGCACAGCAGCTTGATTTCCCCGCGCCGGGCCTTTTGCAGCACGGCCAAACGCTGGAAGGCGTTTTCCCGGCTGGCGGTACCCCGGGTGAAATTCATGTCCGGCACGGGCAGCATCGCCGCGCCGCCCCCCAGCCAGGCCCCGCAGTCGTCCGCCGCCCGCATGGCCAGGGCGTCGGAGGGGGCGATATACACGACGGGCCTTCCCGACGCTCTTTGCAGCAGCGCGGCGTAGAAGGGCCGCTGGCCCTCTGCCATTTCATAAACCGCTGAAACGCCGTTGGATTGCGCGTCAAAAGCCTCCCGAAACGCAGGGGAGGCCTGTAAAAAATGCAGGACATTATTCAGCATGGCGTTTGTTGAAGCGGTTCATCGCCACGTCGATGCCCATTTCCGCCCAGCAAAGCGCCGCGTCGGCGGCGGTCAGGTAGGCGTCGTAGGCGATTTTCCGCTCCTCCTCCGTCTGAAATTTGCTCAGCACCCAGTCCGCCAAGTCCCACTCAGGCGGCGGCGCGCCCATGCCCACCCTCACGCGGGGGAAATCCCCCGAGCCGGTGCACTGGACGATGTGGCGCAGGCCGTTATGGGTGCCGGGGCCGCCCTTGGCCCGCACGCGCACCTGGCCGAAGGGCAGGTCGATGTCGTCCACCAGGATCAGCACGTCCCTGGGCTCCAGCTTGTACCAGCTCATGGCCTCCTGCACCGTCAGGCCCGACAGGTTCATGTAGGTCTGGGGCTTGATGAGCACCAGCTTTTGTCCCTTATAAATGGTTTCCCCGATGGTGCCCTGGAATTTCAGCTTCTTGATGGGCGTGTCCAGCTTGGCCGCGATGATGCTGATCACGTCGTACCCCACGTTGTGGCGGGTGTGTTCATACTTTTCGCCCGGATTGCCCAGGCCCACGATGGCTAACATAGCGTCTCCTGATCAATGAATTTTCATAATCTATTTTATCCGCAAAATATCGAAATAGCAAGGACTTTCTCTTTTGACTTAGAAAAGAAAAAACCCGCCATGAGCGGGTTTTGCAAGGCAAGCAATTAAGCGTTTGCTTTGGCCAGAGCCTTAGCCAGACGCGCCTTTTTGCGGTTGGCGGTATTCTTGTGCATAACGCCCTTGGAAACCGCTTTATCAATAGCGGAGGTGGTGGCGCTCAGCTGCGCGCTGGCGGGGGCCACACCCTCGGTCAGGGCGATCTGATACTTCTTCACGGCAGTTTTAACACCGCTCTTCACCATACGATTCCGCAGGTTCTTGGTTTTGCTCACCTTCACGCGCTTCACGGCGGACTTAATATTGGGCAACTTCCTTCACCTCCTCGTGGATACTTGCTGATAATCAGCATCGAATATATTACCACAGAAAAATTGAAAACGCAAGACTTTTTTGTGTTTTTCTTTCATTTTTAAGGATTGTTATTTTTTCAGTCATATTTTAAGCCATGATCGCACGCTTTCATACTTGATGGAGGATATTTCTTTTTCTTTTGCTTGACAAGGGAACGATAGCGTGATATTATTTCTTTAGCGGATAAAAGCGTTAAAGAATGTTCCCGTTCTGAGGGGGGACAATTGTCCGCGGGAAAGGATGTTGTTTGGATATGCCCATTACCGATCTGCTGGAAAGAAACAGCAAGCTGTATGGAAATGAAATCGCGCTGGTGGAAATGAACCCGGAAATTCAGGAGGAGCCGCGGGTGACCTGGCGGGAGTATGAGCTCATCCAGCCCACTACCGCCACGCCCTACCGCCGGGAGATTTCCTGGAGCGTGTTTGATGAAAAAGCCAACCGTGTGGCGAACCTGCTTTTGTCCCGGGGCGTGCGCAAGGGCCAGAAGGTGGCCATCCTGCTGATGAACTGCCTGGAATGGCTGCCCATTTATTTCGGCGTATTGAAAACCGGCGCCATCGCCGTGCCGCTGAATTTCCGTTACACCGCCGATGAAATCGACTACTGTTTAAAGCTGGCGGACGCGGACGTGCTGTTCTTCGGCCCGGAATTCATCGGGCGCGTGGAGGACATTTTCCCCAAGATCGGCCAGGAAATGCTGCTGTTCTTCGTGGGCGACAACAAGCCCTCCTTCGCGGAAAGCTACAATGAAGCGGTGGCGAACTGCTCCTCCGCCGCTCCCAAAGTGCTGGTGCTGGACACCGATGACGCGGCGATTTATTATTCCTCCGGCACCACCGGCTTCCCCAAGGCCATTCTGCTGGATCACACCGCGCTGATGCAATCCGCCCGGATGGAAGCGACCCACCACGAAACCACCCATGACGACGTTTTCCTCTGCATCCCGCCGCTGTACCATACCGGCGCGAAAATGCACTGGTTCGGCAGCCTGTATACCGGCAGCCGGGCGGTCATCCTGAAAGGCAATAAGCCGAGAGCGATCCTCGAAACCGTCAGCATGGAGCGCTGCACCATCGTGTGGCTGCTGGTGCCGTGGGCCCAGGACATTCTGCTGGCGCTCGACCGGGGCGACCTGAAGCTGGAGGACTTCCAGCTGTCCCAGTGGCGGCTGATGCACATCGGCGCGCAGCCCGTGCCGCCGTCCCTGATCCGCCATTGGCTGCAATATTTCCCCAACCATAAGTACGACACCAACTACGGCCTGTCCGAATCCACCGGCCCCGGCTGCGTGCACCTGGGCATGGAGAATGTGAACAAGGTCGGGGCCATCGGCGTGCCCGGCTTCGGCTGGAAGTGCAAGATCGTGGATGAACACGATCAGCCCGTGAAGCAGGGCGACGTGGGCGAGCTGTGCGTGAAGGGCCCCGGCGTCATGAAGTGCTACTACCACGACCCCAAGGCCACCGCCGAAGTGCTCAAGGACGGCTGGCTGCATACCGGCGACATGGCCATGCAGGACGAGGACGGGTTCATCTTCCTGGTGGACCGCAAGAAGGACGTGATCATCACCGGCGGCGAAAACCTGTACCCCGTGCAGATCGAAAACTTCCTCTCCGCCCATCCCAAGATCCACGACGTGGCCGTCATCGGCCTGCCCGACCAGCGCCTGGGCGAAATTGCCGCGGCCATCATCCAGGTGAAGGAGGGCGTGGAATGCACCGAGGAGGAGATCAACCACTTCTGCCTCGACCTGCCCCGCTATAAGCGCCCCCGCAAGATCATCTTCGCTCCCGTTCCCCGCAACCCCACCGGCAAAATCGAAAAGCCCAAGCTGCGCCAGCAGTATTGCGGCGTGAGACTGGTGGAAGCGCAGAACAAGGGTTAATGCGGAATTGTGCAATAAAAACATAGGGCGCTTTAACGCTGGACAGAGAGTACAGAGTACAGAGTTCAGATTTATTTTGCTCACCAATTCCGGATGCCGTTTCTTGATCCTCTATATTATCTGTACTCTGTACTCTGTACTCTCTGTCCAGAGTTAAAGTGTCCATAAGCGCGCAGGCGCAAGAATAACAACAGCCCGGCTGTAACTTTCAGCCGGGCTGTTGTTATGCCGTTTCAATCAAATCGTCTCTACCTTAATCAAATTGGTGTTCCCAGATTTGGCGTTGGGCAGACCGCCGGTGATGACGATGCGGTCGCCGGGCTGGAGGTGGAGCATTTCCTTGGCCTTCTGCTTCGCCACGTAGAACAGCACGTCGGTGGAGGTCTGGGTTTCGGACAAAGCGGGGGTGACGCCCCAGGACAGGGACAGGCGGCGCATGGCGTGCTCGCTGGTGGTGAGGCCCAGGATATCCATGGGCGCGCGGAAGCGGGAGATCATGCGCACGGTGCCGCCGCTGAGGGAGCAGACCACGATGGCCTTGGCCCCGATGTCGATGGCCATGCCGCAGGTGGCGTGGGAGATGGCGTCCACCATGTTGTGGGTGATGAACTCGGAGGTGCGGAAGCGCTGGGCGTAGTCGATCTTCTTTTCGGTGGCCTCGGCGATCTTCGCCATGACCGCCACGGCCTGAACGGGATACTTGCCCGCGGCGGTTTCGCCGGACAGCATGATGGCGCTGGAGCCGTCGTACACGGCATTGGCCACGTCGGAGATTTCGGCGCGGGTGGGGCGGATGTTGTGGATCATGGATTCCAGCATTTCGGTGGCGGTGATGACCCGCTTGCCGATGATGCGGCACTTGTCGATCAGGTGCTTCTGCACGGCGGGCAATTCCTCATAGGGGATTTCCACGCCCATGTCGCCGCGGCCGATCATGATGCCCTCGCAGGCGGAGCAGATTTCCTCAATGTTGTCGATGCCGCTCTGGTTCTCGATCTTGGCGATCAGGCTCAGCTTCTGGCCGCCGTTGGCGTCCACAAAGGTTCGCAGGTCGATCAGGTCCTGCTTCCGGGACACGAAGGAGCAGGCCACGTAATCCACGTCGTGCTCGATGCCGAACAGCAGGTCGTCCTTGTCCTGCTCGCTCAGGTACACCTGATTCAGGACCTTGCCGGGGAAGGACATGCTCTTGCGGTCGCTCAGCTCGCCGCCCGCCACCACCCTGCACCGGATTTCCGGCCCTTCGATTTCCACCACGTCCATGGCGATCAGGCCGTTATTGATCAGTACCCGGTCGCCCGGGTTCAAATCCTGGTTCAGGTTGGTATAGGTGACGGACACCTGGTGTTCGTTGCCCTCCACGTCGTCCACATGCAGGGTGAACAGGTCGCCCTCGTTCAGGAAAACCTTGTGGTTCACAAAGGTTTTGATCCGGTACTCGGGGCCTTTGGTGTCCAGCATGATGGCGATGGGCAGGTTCAGCTTTTCCCGGACGGCTTTCACCCGGCGGATCTTTTCCGCGTGTTCCGCGTGGGTGCCGTGGGAAA
Organism: uncultured Eubacteriales bacterium; assembly: GCA_900320085.1. Classification (GTDB taxonomy): domain Bacteria; phylum Bacillota; class Clostridia; order Christensenellales; family Aristaeellaceae; genus RUG563. Next base: position 15,775 of record ONRC01000039.1, on the reverse strand, counting down.
AATTGATCCGGGCCACGTTCATGCCCGCCAGCATCATTTTTTCCAGGATTTCTTCGCTCTCGCTGGCCGGGCCGATGGTGCAAACGATTTTTGTTTTGCGCATATAACTTCTCCTCCTTGATAAACATAGTTGAAAACGCTGCTTCTTCGTATTTTCATGATACCGTTTCAGCCTGTTTTTGTCAATTCCTTTTCGCGCTGTAAGACGCACCGCGGGTGCATTTTCCTGCTGTACATTCGTCCCAAAAGATGGTATACTGGAGCAAGGAATAAGATCGTCACGGGATTTCAGGGGGAAGTTCCACCGTGTGACACAGAGAGGAGAAACGCCTTGATTGAAGCCGTGATTTTCAACCTGGACGGCGTGCTGGTATGCAGCGACGAATGTCATTATCGCGCCTGGAGGCAGCTGGCCTATGAACAGGGCATTCAATTGCAGCCTGAACTGTACCTGAGAATGGTGGGTTTAAAGCGTATGGACAGCATCAAAATCCTGCTGGCAGGCCGCGACCGCACCTACACCACCCAGGAAATGTGGGCCCTGAGCGTCAGGAAAAACGACCTGTTCAACGAGCAGATCGACCGGCTTGACCAGGAAAGCATCCTGCCCGGCGCGCTGGAAACGGTGATCGCCCTGAAAAACAAGGGCGTCAAAACGGCGGTGGCCTCCTCCAGCGAAAACGCGACGGGCATTCTGCGGCAATTGCGCATCGACCATTGGTTTGACGTGGTGGTGGACGGAACGCAGATTGAGAAGGGCAAGCCCGACCCGGAAGTGTATCTCACCGCCGCCCGAAAGCTGAGCATGCCGACGGGAAACTGCCTCGTGATTGAAAACACCCCCGCGGGTGAGGAAGGCGCGCAGCAGGCTGGTATGCGCTGCATGATGCTGGCGAACCCCTATGAATCAAACGAGCTGCAATTGCCCACCACCTTGGCGGAGCTGAATCTGCCCCTGTTTGTCGATCATGAAAAATCATAAATAGAAAGGAAAATCGCCATGACCAAGTATCAGATGATCGCCCCCGCCCTTCCCAACGTGCCCTGGCAGGAAAAGCCGGTCGGACACATCAACAGCCCCCTCTGGCGCTACAAGGACAATCCCATCATCGGCCGCAATCCCCTGCCCGGCGTGGCCCGCATCTTCAACTCCGCCGTGATGCCCTACGAAGGAAAATTCGTGGGCGTGTTCCGCGGCGAGCAGACCAACGGCGTGCCCTACATCTATCTGGGCTGGAGCCAGGACGCCATTCACTGGGATTTCGAGCCCAACAAGATTCCCTTCGTGGACGAGGAAGGCAAGCCCTTCATGCCCATCTACGCCTATGACCCGCGTCTGGTGAAGGTGGAGGACACCTACTATATCATCTGGTGCCAGGACTTTTACGGCGCGGCCATCGGCGTGGCCAAGACCCAGGACTTCAAACATTTCGTGCGCATCGAAAATCCCTTCCTGCCCTTCAACCGCAACGCGGTGCTGTTCCCCCGGAAGGTGCACGGCAATTTCATGATGATGAGCCGTCCCTCCGACAGCGGCCACACCCCCTTCGGCGATATCTTCATCAGCGAAAGCCCGGACATGGTGTTCTGGGGCAAGCATCGCCATGTGATGGCCCGGGGCAACAGCTGGTGGGAAGGCCTGAAAATCGGCGGCGGCGCCGCGCCCATCGAAACCAGCGAAGGCTGGCTGCTGTTCTACCACGGCGTGACCCAGACCTGCAACGGCTATGTGTACTCCATTGGTGGGGCCATCCTGGATATCGACGAGCCCTCCAGGGTGAAGTACCGCTGCAACAATTATCTGCTCACCCCCGAGGAATGGTTCGAGGAGCGGGGCTTTGTGCCCAACGTCACCTTCCCCTGCGCCACCCTGCATGACCCGGCGTCCGGCAAGATCGCCGTGTACTACGGCGCGGCGGACAGCTATGTGGGCCTGGCCTTCGGTTACCTGGACGAGATCATCGACTACATCAAGGACAACAGCAAGACCACCAACGACGACACCGAAATTGGCCGCCGCTGAGGAATAAAAAGATGAAGCATTATATCATCGTGAAGTTCGTGGAAGGCACGGATGTGAAAGCCCTCGTCGGCCCAGTCAAGGCCATCTATGACGAAACCCTGTCCATCCCCGGCGTGCACAGCGTGGACTTCAAGCTCTCCAATTCCGACCGCGCCAACCGCTACGACCTGATGATCGTGATGGATATGGACAAGGAAGCTCTGCCCGCCTACGACGTATCGGAACCACATATCCGCTGGAAAACCGAGTACGGCGACCGTGTGGCGAAAAAGGCGATCTTTGACTGCGACGAATAAAAAGGCGTTTTAACTCTGTGAAACATTGCCCAAAAGCCTTCCCCTCGCAGGGGAAGGTGTCAGGCGCGGAGTCAAGATGGATAGTGTTATCAAGTAAATTCGCGCCTGACGGATGAGGTGTTCCTTTCCCTTGCATGTTTGTATTCCAACGGGTGAGTACACCTCATCCGAGCCGCGCGAAAAGGCTTGACTTCTCTCTCAATCTTGATTCCGCGCGGCCCACCTTCCCCTGCGAGGGGAAGGCTTTTGGTTGCGTTTTTTACAACTTGTGTTATAGCGTTAAAGTGCCCTTTCAGCCAAATAGACCAATGGAGGAATTACGATGCCTCGTTTTCAACTTGCGTCCCTGTTCAGCGACGGGGCGGTGCTGTGCAGAAGAAAAGAGATCCGGGTGTTTGGCACGGGCGAGGATGGAACCCGCCTGTCCGCGCGGCTGCTGGACGAAGGGGGAAAGACCCTTTGCCAGGATGAAACAGTGATCGAGCAGGGCCGGTTCTGCTTCTGTCTGCCGCCGCAGGAGGCGCGGATGGGCTGCGTGCTCACCGTGACGGACGGTCAGGACAAAAGCATCTGCTGCGATATCGCCATCGGCGAAGTGTACCTGGCCGGTGGCCAGAGCAACATGGAGCTGGAGCTGCAAAACGCCGACGAGGGCCAGCAGCTGATCCTGACCCACCGCAACAATCAGGTGCGGTACTTCAACGTGCCCAAGTTCGCCCGGTTCACCGACGAAGCCGAGGAAGCCAACAGAACCGCCCGCTGGGTGGCGGTGGCTCCCGGCACGGCCAAGGACATGAGCGCCGTGGCCTACTTCTTCGCCATGAAGCTGCAAGGCCATCTTCGCGTTCCCGTGGGCATCATCGACTGCTATTGGGGCGGCACCTCCGTCACCTGCTGGATGAGCGAGGAAACGCTCCGGCTCACCGCCGAGGGCCAGCGCTACCTGAAAGAATATGAGGACAGCTGGGCCGGCAAGAGCATGGAGCAATACCTGGAGGAAGAAGGCGCGTTCTTCGGGGGCCTTGACGCCTGGGCCAAGCAGGCCGACGCGCTGAAAAAGGAACATCCCGAATACACCACCAAGGAAATCAACGAAGTGATCGGCCCCTGCCCGCCCTGGAACCCGCCGGTGGGTGAGGGCTCGCCCTTCCGCCCCGCCGGGCTGATCCACACCATGCTGGAGCGGGTGGTGCCCGCCACGCTGACCGGCGTGCTGTTCTATCAGGGCGAGGAGGATTCCTGGCGCACGAAGCGGTACGACATCCTGCTGACCAGCTTCATTTTCCAATTGCGCGAATTGTTCCTGGACGGCGAGCTGCCCTTCCTGAACGTGCAATTGCCCATGTGGATCGACGGCGCGGCCACGGAGGACAGCAGGCTGTGGCCCGTGCTGCGCCTGGCCCAGCAAAAGGTGTGGCGCAATGTGCGGAACACCGGCCTGGCCGTGCTGCTGGATCAGGGCGAATTTGACAACATCCACCCCACCAACAAGCGCGTGGTGGGCGAGCGGTTGTATGAATGCGCGCTGGATACGGTCTACCATAAACCGGCGCAGCTTTCTCCCTTTGCGGTTGGCAAATGCCAGCGGGATGGCAAACTGATCGTCGCGCTTTCCGCGCCGGTCGTGGACTGCGAAAATGGCGATTATTTGCTGGAAATCGCCGGGAAAGACGGCGTGTTCCACCCCGCCGACGTGGCGCTGGCGGATCAGCAGATCGTCCTTTCTTCCCCCGCTGTGCCGCGTCCCGTCGCTGTGCGCTATGCCTGGCTGGATTACGCACATGTGCGCCTGTTCGGGGAAAACGGACTGCCTTTAGCGCCGTTTGCTCTATAATAACAGATTCAAAAATGATATGCCGCACGCGATTATGCATGCGGCATATTTGATTATTATACTTTTTAGGCTTTATCCTTTAGCGAGTTCCTTTGAACACAATAGCATCTGAAAACCAACCAGTATCCAGATGCAACTCAAACTCTTTCCAGTTTTTCGGAGCCTCGATACCAATCTCACCTTTAAGCTTTTTCCCTGGTGCTATTTCTCCAGATAATGAGGTCTTTGCTTCCAGACTTGCAGAAAAACTAACGTCAGCGGCGTAATCGTCGCAATAAGCGTTAAAACTGAAGAAAGATATGCTTTTTGAGCTGGTTCCTTTGTTCTCAACTAAAAACTCCACCAACAAAAAAACCTTACCATCATCTGCCTTGTTAAATGTCGAACCTTTTGATTCACGGTAGCTGAGCATGGTATAAACAAGATTGTCATTCGTAGCTGGATCGTTAAACCCAAAGAATGTTTTAGGCTCTGGTGTAGGTGTGACAACTGGAATTGCTTTGTTATTCATATTGCTGTTCGTTTTTGCACCATTGCTCTGACTGATTTCTTTTCCGCCGTTAAAACGACTATCAGGAATATCTTTGCGATTATCGAGTACAACAGTATCGCCGATTTTTGCATAATACAGGCCATAAACACCATTCTGTTCATACAATTCGGTATACACATTGGGATTGTTTTTTCCACTGACGGTTTTGTAAGTGACATTCGTTCTGATTGTATAGAAATTCCAATCTTTGGAATAAGTGTAATCAAGCCATGGCCAAGAAATGGACTTCGCATCTTGGCTTATCAAATACTGCTCAATATAATCTTTTGTTAACCCTAAAATCGTTTTTTCTTCTTGGTTGCTTGTAGAATGATTTGCTTTAAGTTCTGCATCGATTTCTGAACGCAATTGTTCAAGCTCATCTTTGGTCATCACAGATAAATCAATTGTTTGCGCATATCCAACGATTATTGACATTAATAGTAGAAAAATGGTCAAGAGAAAAGCAATAATCTTTTTCATTTCGTTCGCCCTCACTTTTTATGCATCTTACTTTGTATTTGTCACCGACATGGTTATACTTTCTGCCGCCTGCCGCAATTTGGGCAAATAGCATAAGTAACCGCTTTCTGCTTCCTGCTTCCCCCTAAAATCTTAAACAACGCAATCCAACCAATTATTGGAATAAATAGAAGAATAATGTAAATCAGGATCGTAAAAAGGCTTCTGTGCTTTGTTTCTGATACTGTTTGCATTTCCATCGTTGTTCCACAATGCCGGCATGTCATAGAGTCAAGCCTCCTTTAGTACTTTAAAGTACTCATTTGCTATAGTGTATCACAGTTCGTGGCATAATGCAATAGTACTGATAAGTTCTTTTCGGAGGTGTTCGCGTTTGTATTTTCGGCGTATCCGCGACATGCGCGAAGACTTTGATTTGTCTCAAAAACAGATAGCGGAATACTTGGGAATTGCACAAACTGTTTACAGCCGTTATGAAAGAGGTTTTCAGACTATTCCACTTGAACATCTGATTTCTTTAGCAGATTATTATCAGGTATCTCTTGATTTTTTAACTGGCAGATCACGAAAAAAAGAAGTGAATATGTAGATTAAATCATGACAGAAAAAATACCTTTGCTGAATTAGGATGGAAAAAGTCCGTAGTCAGGGCGAGAAGGTAAAGATAGCAGCAATGCGATCAAACAGTTTTCGTATTGATTCTCACCGGTTGGGTTCGGTAGGTTTCCCCGCGGGGCAAGCCTGCGGCGATGCGCCACAGGTCGTCGGCGCAGCAGTCCAACGCGGCGGCGGCTTCCTTCGCGGGCCGGGCGTAGAGGGAGAAGCCGTTTTCTTTTGTGGTTTTCTGCATGCGCCGAAGCAGGGGTCGGGCGCTTTCCCGGAAACCCAGAATCCGGGCGGAAGCTGGAAGCCCAGGCAAATCTGTCTTTGCCACACCCATGATCCCGTGACACAAAGCGCGGCTGATGCGGCCCCGGGTGTAGCGCCGGGTCTTGACCGCGTCGATCAGCTCTTCCCGGCTGACGGCGGTTTCGGCGGCTTTCAGGATACGCATTTCCAGCCCTTCGCTGACGCCGGGCCACAGCGCGATTTCCTCCGGAGAAGACAGAAGCAGCTTGTGCCGCAGGACGGCATCCAGCCCATCCGGGGGACACATGCCATTCCGTATCGCTTGTTCCAATATGGGGAAAGCCTTTTCCGGAATCGCCTTTCTGATGCCTGCCCAGTCCCCCCGCAGGATGGCGCTTCGCACGGCGGAGGCGGAGGGCAGGGCGTTCAGCTCGTCCGCGTGATAGTCCGTTTCCCGCAGGATGGGAACGGGGAGGATGCCGCTGTTCAGCCGGATCAATGCCCGCAGATAGGAGAGCGCTAAAGCGGCGTTGGGCGCGTCAAGCGTTTGAACGGAAATGCCAAGCCGGCTGGCGACGGCCTGCCCCTGAGCGGCGGCGAAGGACAGTCCCTTTTCCAAGGATTTTTGGATGGCGGCTTCCATCTCTGCGTCGGGGTTTTCCAGCAGGTCGGCGGCGGCTTGGAGCAAAGATAAATCGTCCGTTTCGCTGCCGAAGGAAAGATGCGTGACGCAGCCCAGCGCTTGCAGAATGGCGACCCCGCCCAACGCGAAATACTCCGCTTCCCGCACGGAAAAGGCGTAAGGCATTTGCAGCACCACGTCCGCGCCGCAGCGCAGGGCCATTTCCGCCCGCGCGTGGGCGGGCAGCAGCGCGGGCAGGCCCCGCTGGGTGAAGCTGCCGCTCATGACGCAGACGATGAAATCCGCTTCCGTCTTTTCCCTGGCCAGGCGCAGGTGCCGTTCATGGCCCTTGTGAAACGGGTCGTATTCCGCGATCACACCGCAAACATTCATAAAGCACCTCTTTATATAAATTGTGGGGGAAACCATTCTTTGGAGGCCAAAGAATGGTTTCCCCCACACCCCTTTCCAAGAAAGCCGTATAAGGGGACATTAGATAAATGTGTTCTGCTCCTGGCTGTATTTGTATCCTGCTTTTTCCAGCGTTTCTTCGATCTCCGCCTTGCTTACATCCAGGTCGTCGCACAGGGCGTCCAGGCTGGGATACTGGTCGCGCAGCTTCATATTGATCATGCTCAGGAGCATGAAAGGGTCTTTGGGGAGCAATGCCATATTCCTCCTCATGGATTGTTTTCAAACGAAATAGTAATGCAAAATCGACCAACTCCAACTTGTCATCCCGACCGAAGGTGAGCCAGAGGCGAACCGTAGTGGAGGGACCTGAAAGTGAGACAATATGTTTCTCTCAGGTCCCTCCATTCCGCTTCACTCTCGTTCCGCTCCAGTCGGGATGACAGGCAGCGTTTGCTGAGATAGAGAGCTTTCATAGATATGCGGTTTCCCTGAAAAGCACTCCTGTTACTTCTGCCCGTAATAGGCGTTCTTGCCGTGCTTGCGCAGGTAATGCTTGTCCAGCAACGTCTGCTGCATGGAGGGCAGGCCAGGGGTGAGCAGCATGGCGTGGAAGTCCATGAACGCCACTTCCTCCATGACCACGGCATTGTGCACGGCTTCCATGGCGTCCTTGCCCCAGGCGAAGGGGCCGTGGGAGAACACGGTCACGCCGGGCACCTGGGCGGGGTCGATGCCGCGGGAACGGAAGGTTTCGATGATGACAGTGCCGGTTTCCTTTTCATATTCGCCCTTGATTTCCGCGTCGGTCATGGGGCGGGTGCAGGGGATGGCGCCGTAGAAGTAGTCGCCCTGGGTGGTGCCCATGGCGGGGATGTCCTTCCCGGCCTGGGCGAAGGAGGTGGCCCAGCGGGAATGGGTGTGCACGATGCCGCCGCACTCGGGGAAGGCCTTGTACAATTCCAGATGGGTGGGCGTGTCGCTGCTGGGCTTCCATTTGCCCTCCACCACCTTGCCGTCCAGGTCCACCACCACCATGTCGTCCACGGTCATGCCGTCATATTCCACGCCCGAGGGCTTGATCACAAACAGTCCCGCTTCCCGGTCGATGCCGGATACGTTGCCCCAGGTGAAGGTGACCAGGTTGTATTTGGGCAAAAGCAGATTCGCTTTCCAGACTTGCTCTTTCAATTGTTCAAGCATAATAATTCACCTCAAATCATTTTGTCCTGTGTCATATAGTTTTTAATATAAATATGGACTTTTTATGGCCTTTCTCGGAAGGGGGTCTGGGGGAAACCGCTCTTAGCCTTCCCCTTTTAGGGGAAGGTGGCCCGTAGGGCCGAATGAGGTTTTCCAAAGAGCGGTTTCCCCCAGAAAAAGTTCCTGCTTACAGGCACTTGATCGCCGCCACTTCCATGGGCAGGGCTTTCTTGTAGCGTTCCAGGAAGGTCTGGAAGCCCTGGATGTCGGCTTCGTCGGCCATGAGGGTGGAGGACTTGGCGTCGGCAAAGACCACGTTATTCAGGTAGTCCTCCAAAGCCTGGCCCTCTTTCTTCCAGAGCATATAGCCCGCCAGCAAGGCCATGCCGTAGGGGCCGCCTTCGCCCGCGGTTTCCATGACGGATACGGGGGAGCCGACGGCGGCGGACAGCAGGGTCTGGCCCACACCGGGGGTCTTGAAGTAGCCGCCGTGACCGTACAGCTTGTCAATGGGCACGTTTTCTTCCTTGGTCAGAATATCCATGCCGATTTTGAGCGTGGCCAGGGCGGAGAGCAGATGGGTGCGCATGAAGTTGGCCAGGGTCATCTTGGCGTTTTCCATCCGGGCGAACACGGGGCGGCCTTCGTCCAGGTCGGTGACGCCCTCGCCGGAGAAGTAGTTGAAGCTCAGCAGGCCGCCGCAGTCCTTGTCGCCCTCCATGGCTTTGTTGAACAGCTTGGGATAGAGGTCGCCCTTGCTGACCTTCGCGCCGATCAGCTCCGCAAATTCCGCCAGCAGGTTCACCCAGGCGTTGATATCGCTGGTGCAGTTGTTGCAGTGCACCATGGCCACGGGCAGGCCAGCGGGGGTGGTGACCATGTCGATCTCCCGGTGTACGCCCAGGCCGTGATCCACCACCACCATGGCAAAGTCGCTGGTGCCGGCGGACACGTTGCCCGTGCGGGCGGCCACGGAATTGGTGGCGGTCATGCCGGTGCCCGCGTCGCCTTCCGGCGGGCAGAAGGGCACCCCGGGCTTGAATTCGCCGGTGGGGTCCAGGAACAGCGCGCCTTCTTCAGTGAGGCAGCCCGCGTTCTCGCCCGCCATCAGCAGGTCGGGCAATACATCTTGCAGCTTAAAGGTCATGCCCTTGGAGGCGATCAGCTTGTTGAATTTTTCCATCATGCCCGCATCGTACACGGGCTTTTCCGGGTCGATGGGGAACACGCCGCTGGCTTCGCCGATGCCCAGCACCTTTTTGCCGGTGAGCTTTTCATGGATGTAGCCCGCCAGGGTGGTGATGTGGGCCAGCTTCGGCAGATGGTCTTCCTGATTCAGAATCGCCTGGTACAGGTGGGCGATGCTCCAGCGCTGGGGGATATTGAAGTGGAACAGCTCGGTCAGTTCCGCCGCGGCGGGGCCGGTGATGGTATTGCGCCAGGTGCGGAATTCGGTGAGGGGATTGCCGTCCTTATCAAAGGGCAGATAGCCGTGCATCATACCGGAAATGCCCATGGCGCCCACTTCGGTCAGGGTCACGCCGAACTTTTCCTTCACGTCCTTTTTCAGATCGGCAAAGCAGCTTTGCAGCCCGGTATGGATGGCGTCCCAGGAATAAGTCCACACGCCGTTCACCAGCTGATTTTCCCATTCGTGGCTGCCGGAGGCGATGGGCTTGTTTTGTTCGTCGATCAATACGGCCTTGATGCGGGTGGAGCCGAATTCCAGGCCCAAAGCGGTTTTTTTAAAGTCCATAAGTCTTCCTCTCCTTATCCTGTTGCTGTCATTCTGTTGAATTTGGATTGGTTTTGCAGCTTCCTATCATGCAAAATTGTACCATTAACGATCCTAAAATGCAATGTGTTTCGGAAGAAAAGATGATGAAATGGACAGGATGATTTTCTGCTTCCGTAGCTTTGGGATACCCCCAAAAGAATAGGGAAAGCAAAATTCCCGGCAGCGCTTCACGGATGAAGCCTGACCGGGAAAAAGCTGTGATTATGCTTTTTTATGGCTGATTGTCAGCGCTTTTCCATTTCTTTTCTGCGCTGCTCATCCCTCTTGGCATTCCTATTCCTTTCAAAACAGGCTTCAACCGTATGGCGGCTGTCCTTTATTGTTCTTCGGCAGGATGCACCATGAACACGGACAGACAAATCACCTCATCGCCCTCGCCCGGGAAGAACACGGACATGACGATGTTGCCGTCTTCCAGCAGCTCAACGACGAAATCCCGGCCGCTGGCATCCTTGCCCAGCAGCTGGCCTGCTTCAAAGGTATAGGGCATTTCCAGCGTGTTGAACTCACCGTACTCGTTTTGAATATCCTGCATCACCTTTCCGTCGGCAATGCAGTAGGGCATGAAATTAAAGTCATAGGAATCGAACAGCGTCGCTTCATCGACATATTCCGTACCGGCGAAAGCCACATTCAGCACCCATTCGCCTTCAAACGCGGCTTCGTCCACCGTCGTGTTTTCGTCTTCAACCACTACCTGAGGCATACTGTCCCAGGTGGGAATTTCCATATCGGCCAGGACCGGCCACGCGGCGCACAGCATACACAGGGCCATCAGGATTGCAAACAGTTTTTTCATGATTTTATCTCTCCTTTTTAAACAGATGTTTCCATCTGATTCGGACAATGTCCGTCATTGATTGATACGAAGCAAATTGACGATTGGCAGTTTTCACCCGGCATAACGTGAATTCTGATTATTTGTCAAACTAAATGCAAGTCGGAGGTTGAGAAATGATGATGCAATTCGTACAGCACGATGGCCACCCGGCGGCTGTCCGGGGCTCGGCGGTTCACGTTGATGGAGCCCTGACCGCCGAAGAAAGCAGCCGATGATCGTCTGTTCCGTCGGCGTTCATCATGCGCAGCTGCACCCGCATATTGGGCAGGTGCTCCCTGGGGTCCAATTCGCCCTTGGTAAAGGAAAGGTACCAAAGGGGTGTGGTGCCGTTTTGGACGGTGGAGTTTTGGGCTGCGTTCTGGGCTGCGGGAATCGTTATGGTTGCAGGAAAGCTGTACAGGAATATCACCCTGGACACTGATTGATACGACGCACAAAACGGGATGGCAGTGAATTTTGAAAAAATATTTCAAAATATTTCAAAAATTTTCAGAAAGATCGCTTATTCTATTTTTTGAAGAAAGAAATGATTTTGTCGATCAAGGACGTGCTTTCCTTCATGAAAGAAGCGTACCACTCATCATAGACAGCCCTTTCCGCGGAGATCAGGTAATCGTGGTAATCCAGGGAATCAGGGTCGGCGCCTTTTCTTAGAACGATGAGCTTTTTTTCCTTCAGCTGCGCCACGCATGTTTCGAGCACATCCCTGTCAATGCCCTGAATTTCCATGTGCGTGTTCGCGATGGCCTCCAGCAGATACACATAGTAACGGTGAGGATGCGACTCGTAGAAGCGGTCTGGCACATAGACCGGAATCGTGTCGTCCGGGATATTTTCGGGATCGATCTTCATCTTATCGCAAATCTTTTGAACCTTTTCTTCTGTTGTTTCCCATACGCGGGAAGCCTGCGCTTTGTTCATAAGCTCTCCCCCTCTGTCGATTTTTTTGTTCGGCCAGGACACGCGCTATTCGTTTCGTCATCTGCGCTTATCCTTATTATATATCAGCGCTTGCGAAAAGTCACCTCCAATCTTGGCGTAACTTTGCTTTTCCTCCCAGGTTTTCGCGCCAGGAGCAGCATATCATGGGGTTCATCCCGGAAAGGCGAAGAACCCAAAATCATCCGAAAGCAGGAAAAAAGCGTATTTCAGTCTATGAATTCCTGGGGCGCATTGCTTTCATGGATTCGCACACACTCACGCAATGGAAGGAGATCATCGTATGGTAAAGCGCTTCTTTTCCCTGCTGAGCGCCCTGCTCCTGACGATGGGCTGTGCCGCGGCCAAAACGGCCGTGGCGCCGGACTTCATCATCATGTCCTGCGACAATTTCTATGACCGCCAGACCCTGGCGGACTATATCAGCCGCCTGTTCTGACACCTTGCCGGATCAGCCCGGTCAAAAAAGAGCGTCACTGCCCATGCATGAATGGGCGGAGACGCTCTTTGGAAGATGAATAGAAAAACCCTGGCAAGGTTCCCTCATCGTGGAGGTTCCTGCCGGGTTTGCTGCGGTATCCTGCTTTCCCGCGGGGTTTATGCCATGCTTCTCCGAATCAGCTCCAGTGCTGAGTTGTGCCGGAGTTTTACCATACCGTAGCTCATGTTCATTGTTTTTGCTATTTCTGTAAGCGGCATCCCATCATAATACCGGCGAACGACGATCTCCCGAAGCTCGGCAGGGAGCTTTTCCAGCGCTTCCGCCAGTTCTCCCAGTGTTTCATCGTTCAGCAAGCTATCATCAATGGCACCATCCTGGGCCATGTTTTCATCGATTTCTTCATGGGGATGGCTGCCCCGATAAAAGTCGATAACGCTGTTCCGGGTGATGGAGTAGATCCATGTGCTGATAGAGGCTTTTCCGGAATCGAAGCTGTTCAGCTTCTTATTCAGCTTTACAAACACATCCTGACACAGGTCTTCGGCATCCGCTCTGGACCGCAGCCGGGCATAGATATAGCCCATTACCCGATCCCGGTATTCCGTGTAGATCTGTTCGATGTCAGGATGGTTCATACTTCACCTACTCCGGCTGATGGTCTTTTTTTTCGTCAGTGGTGGGCTGTATATATGGAGCATACGCCGCGGTCACGAGCTCTGCTTCGTCCATGCTCAGCTGACGATGTTTTCTGTGAACTGAATCGATCACAGCCTGCAGCCTCGGGTTCTCCGCGAATTTTTGATAGTCAAACAGTTTTGTAAGTCTCTTTTCCATAATTTCCTCTCCTTTCTCTCCTGTTTATACGCAGTGAGAAAGCGATATGGCACTGTTTTTTACGGCTTTTACAGATTGCGATCAGTCTTTGGGAGGGAATTCATTGGGATTATCTTTGTTTCCTCTATCCCTGCCTGCTTGGAGTCTTAATGGATTCCTGATATAGTATATCATGGACTGGAGCTTTTTTTCAACTGTTTTCCGCTTTTTTGCATTGAAAATTCCGGCGGCTTGTTCCATACCAATTGACAGGCGGGAATAAAACCGCTGACGGTTCAGTGAATATCCAACGCTCCGGCTATGTAGTCGCTGGCTTTGACAACGGTGTCGGGCAAGATGTCTCTCTGATTTCGCTCCTCCTGTGGTAAAATCAGCTTATCAAGGCATCGGGATGGCTTCCGCATAGCCGCGAAGCCCTTCCTGCCGCAGATGAGCGTTCCAGCTATGCTGTATTCAGGTGATTGGAAAATCACCCTTTCCAGCATCAGTCTGAATCGTATTACATTAGGCCCGCACCCGATGGCAAGGATCACTTTGCCGAAACATTCCATTTGATCCTGGGGCCGATCCGGAGTGGTTGTCCCTGTCGGTCAATTTCTGCTACGGAAGCCACTTCAATTCCCGATCCGCTCGTACAGAGTATACGTCCACTCAAAGCCCTCAAAGACCATACTGCAGGTATCGACAGCACGATAGGCGCTCATATCCACCGATTCTTTTTCACTTCTGCCCGGACGCTGATTTTGCTTTCCTCCCATTCCGCGGGTAATGACAAAGGCTGTCCTTCCTTCAGCAATGGAGGCGCGCTGTTCCTCCTTCATTTCCGGCAGATCGTTGTTCAGCGTGCAGAAGAAGCGCGTCGCCGGCTGGGAATCCGCTGCCAGGTAATAGCCGCCGTCCAGGAAGCCGTAATTCAGCAGCGTCTGGTCCTCTGCCTGACGGATCGTTTCGGCAAAGCGATAGGGCGGCATTTCTTCTTTTGGAACGCGCATCAAATAAACATTCCTGCTCCATTGCAGGGCAGCCGCAGGACTGAGTACCGCGATCAGAACACCCAGGATAGCTGCGCCCCATCGAAAGGCTTTTGCTTCGCTGTATGCGGCCGGGATCACCCGGAACAGCATCCCGAAGCCCAGCGGCGCAAAGCAGGCCATGACCATGGCGTAGTACGGATACTTCCGTCCGCTGGCGTATGTGAAGATAAACAGGGCAGCCGCGCTGAACGCCGCTGCCAGAAGCCCCCGCCAGTTCTTCTTTGCTGTAATCAGCAGCCCGGCCAAGCCCAATGCCGCCGGGATCGACCAGGACAGATTGTTCAGCAGGTTCGGCAGCGGATCGGCATAATTGCCGCCGCGTATATTCTGGCCGTACAAGGTCAGGTTGTCCACAAAGTACACCTGCCACAGCGAGCCGATGGAACCGTTCAGGAGGTACCAGCTCAGCACCGCCAAGGAGGCTGCCGCCGCTCCGATCAGCGCCCACAGAACCGTAGGAAGCAAGGCTTTTCCCATCCGATCCGTAAGATACCAGATTAGCGCCGCCACAGCTAGTCCGGCGAACAGCCCGCAGAAGGTATACTTCGTCCAGAGGGCTGCTGCCGCAAAGACGCCCAACAAGGCGCTTTCGCTTCTGGCGAGAGGTCGGCGCTCACGCATCGCTTTCAGCACGATATACAAAGCTCCGGCAAAAACAGACAGGAAAAACTCCTCTGCGCTGCCGCCATGAGAAAAGGCAGGCGAAAGCGGGATGACGAGGCCCAACCCCGATACGCTCAGCCAAAAGGCGCAGGGCTTTTCGGATAAAAGCTCCGCCATGCGCCCGCCAACGTGCAGAAACAGCGCAAACAGCAGCGTTTCGATCACAAACACGCCCAGAAAGCTGTGCTCGGAGATCAGCGCGGCCAGCGCATAGATATCATACAGCAGAGGGCCCTTCTGGTCGTACAAATCCCGGTACGGAACAAGGCCGTGGGTGATTCCCCGTCCTACCGTAAAAAAGCAGTTCACATCCACCCAGTCGTTCATGGGATAGAGGAAGGAGTTTTTTGAACATACGGCGAGGACGGCAAAGGATACCAGAAGGGCAAAGCCCATCCGCAGAAGCGTTTGATTTTTTCCCTGTTTGCTGAGTATTTTCATGTCCATTTTGCTCCATTCGTCAAGATTCGTTTCGGATCAATCCCTTCGGATGCGCAGCACCCGCTCGCCATACACCGCATCCGCTGTTATCTCAAAATCCGGGTCAAAGCTGTATCCTTTCGGTGCTGTGAGCAGCTGCACAGGATAGGCGTCCGGCGCACCGCCAAAGGAAACGATCCCCCGCTCATCGGCTTGCTGCAGAACGCAGGCCGTATCGGTGCAGAACTTGCCCGGCGCGCCATACTGATCCGTGACATGCAAGGTGCAGGCCTGCGGCACGGCGCTGTCCAAAGCAATGGGATCGTGTTCCGCCCAGATGATGACCGGGCGAACGTTCTCATTTTCCACACCGATCATTCGCAAAAAGCAAGGTCCTCTTCCGCGTAATCCTTTGATGCGATGATCACGCTTTTGTCCGGGAAAACTTCTTCGCAGATCCGCAATTCCAGCGCCTGCCGGTGCATGAAATGGCGGATCAGGTCTTCTTCTCCTTTCAGGCCGCGGGCTTTTGCATAGGGACAATCGTTAAA
>ONRC01000024.1 GCA_900320085.1 uncultured Eubacteriales bacterium | reverse complement strand
CCTTTGTATGCGGTAATCCCTGTTTCTTGTTTCCACTTCAAGTATACAGGTAAATCCACGTTGCTACAATGCCGGGGGCACTACATATTATCTATTCATCTTCTATAATACTAAGAAATACTAAGAGCCGTGTTGTGAAGGGTAACGACGAGGCGAGGGCCTGTGCGGCCCTCGTGCACCTGCACCAGGGGGATGATCCCCCTGGACCCGCAAAAACGGATAAAGCTTGAATGGCAAAACCAACTCGGTTTCCGTTGAAAAATGGAGGACCGCGGAAGTCCGGCTTGGTGTCGTGGTGCTTCTGGCCCGGCGGCAAAGCCTCCAGCCCGGATGCTTAGCATCCGGGGAAAGCCCGGGAATAATCCGCAGGGGAAAGTTTACTTTCCCCTGCGGATTATTCCCGGGCTTTCTTGGGCCAGAAGCGCTCAAACTTATCGTAACCCCAGCGCGGCAGGCGAAGGTTGTTTGGTTATTCCAGCAACGTTATTTCGCCGGTTGCGGGTCCAGGGTGGTCACCACCCTGGCGCAGGTCTGGGGGCGCGCAGCCCCCGGCGTTCTCGCCAGTTTGTTTTGAAATTTGCCCTTGAGAACACGACTGTGAACAGTTTCAAACCACTGTTTGCAGCCCCAGGGTCTTTTCGATCAGCAGCATCACGCCCAGGGTGACCAGCATCATGACGGTGGCCAGGGCGGCGATGGTGGGGTCGAAGTGATATTCCACATAGCCCATGATCTCGATGGGCAGCATGTTCACGCCCGGCGCGGTCAGGAAGGTGGAGAGGGACACGTTGTTGAAGGAATTGATCACCGCCATCACGCAGGCGGAGGCGATGCCGCTTTTGATGTTGGGCAGCACGATGTGGAAGAAGGCGTAGCCCTTGGGCGCACCCAGGCTGCCCGCCGCTTCCTCCATGGAGAAATCAAAGTTGGCCAGGGAGGAGGTGACCACCCGCATCACATAAGGGATGGACAAAAGCGTGTGGCCGATGAGCAGGCTGGGGATCACGCTCAGGTTCCATTGGTTCACCACATACCGCAGCATGATAAAACCCAGCACGATGCAGGGAATCAGCACCGGGGACAGAAACAGCGTTTTCACAAAGCCCTTGCCCGGGAAGGAATACCGGTTGATGGCGTAGGCTGCGGGCACCCCCAGCAGCAGGGCGATGGCCGTGGCCGCGAAGGCGATCTCGATGGACAAAAGCGCCGCTTTGATGAAGGAGTTCATCTGGAACACCTGGGCGTACCATTTGAACGTGAACCCCTGGCCGGGGAATACCAAAGCGTTTTGCTCCCCGAAGGACGCCGCCATGATGATCACCAGCGGCCCGATCAAAAACACATAGACCAGAAAGGTGATCAACCCCAGGGCAATGTGATGCTTTCCTTTCATGGGCGATGTCTCCTTTCCTATCATGTATCTTTGTACTGAACAGCATGATATATCAAATGATTAAGCCCTTTTATGACTTTCTCGGAAGGGGGTTCGGGGGAAACCGCTCTTTGGCCTCCAAAGAGCGGTTTCCCCCGAAAAAAATGCGTTTACTGCACAGAGAAGGTCTCGTTCCACTGCTCGGTCCAGGCGGGCAGGTTTTCGGTCACGAAGTCCCAGTCGGGCAGGATCAGCTGGCTGACCATATCGCCGTAGGTGAAGTTCTGGGCGTGTTCTTCGTCCAGCACGATGTCGGTGCGCACGGGGCTGTCCACGCCGTCCATGGCTTCGGCATACTGCACGTCATAGCTGAGATAGAAATCGATGAAGGCTTCGGCCAGTTCCTTGTTCTTGCTGCCCTTGATGATGTTGAGCATGTTGTAGCCGCCGTACAGGCCTTCGGCGGGGTTCACCCACACGTAGGCGGGGTTGGCGCTCTTGGCGGTGGTGTAGGAATAGTCCAGCAGCACGGCCACGCAGATTTCGCCCTGGTTCAGCATGGTGATGGTGTTGTTGGCGGAGGTATAGGTGCTCTTCACGTTGGGCTTGAGTTCAGCCAACTTGGCGAAGATCGCGGCGTCATCCTTGCCGGGTTCCAGGCCGAAGGCAGCGGCCACGCCATAGTAGAACAGGGGGCCGGAGGTGTTGGTGATGGCGGGGATGGCGATGTAATCCTTCAGCTCAGGATTCCACAGATCGGCAAAGCTCTTGATTTCCACGGGGCAGGTGTCGGGATCGTACACGATACCCAGGCGGTTGAAGGTGTAGGCGGGACCGTAGCCTTCGCCCATGGGGGCCTTGGCGTTGTCATAGATGGCATCCAGGTTGGTCAGCTTGGAGGCGTCCAGGGTGTCGATCTTGCCTTCGGCCATGAGCTGCTTGACGAACATGTCACCAATGATGACCACGTCGTAGTCGCCTTCGGCGGCTTCGGCCAGCTTGGTCACGCGCACGGCATTGGAAGCGCCGTCCGCCACGATGGTGCAGCCGGTCATTTCCATGAAGGGATCATAGATGTTCTTCTGCAGCAGCTCGGCGTTGAAGGCAAAGGTGCTGATGGTCAGGGTCTGGCCGGCGAAGGGCTTATCCTCGGCCACGGCGAAGCAGGCGACGGACGCCAGCAGGCAGGCGGCGAGGATCAGGGCGACGAGCTTTTTCATGGGTTGTTCCTCCTTATGATTTGGAATCAATGAGAATGATTTTATTCGCACTCAGGCTCAGCTTCACGCCGGACCCGATGGAATAAACGTTTCCCTGCTCCGCCTTCACGGCGAATTCGCCGATGGGCGTGCGCACGTTGTATTGGATATTGCGGCCCAGGAAGGTGGTCACCAGCACTTCGCCGGGCAGGGCGTTGGGCACGGCTGCGTCCGCCGGATGAATCTGCACGTCCTCGGGGCGGATGCAGGCCTTAAAGCGGTCGCCGGGCCGGTCGGAGGCGACGGTCAGAACGGCGCCGTTAGCGGTGGTCAGAGCGCCGTTTTTCCGGGTGAGATCGAAGAAGTTTTCAAAGCCCACGAAATGGGCGATGAATTCGGTCTTGGGCCCGTTGAAAATGTTGGCGGGAGAGTCCATTTGCTCGATCACGCCCTGGTTCATGATAGCCACCTGATCGGAGATGGCGAAGCATTCCTCCTGATCATGGGTCACGTAAATGGCGGTGAAGCCCAGCTCCTGCTGGATGCGGCGGATCTCCACCCGCATTTTCACCCGCAGCTTGGCGTCCAGGTTGGACAGCGGCTCGTCAAAGAGCATCAGGTCGGGCCGGATCACCATGGCCCGGGCCAGGGCCACGCGCTGGCGCTGGCCGCCGCTCATTTCCCGGGGATAGCGCTTTTCAAAGCCGTTCAGGTCCACCAGGGCCAGCATGTCCATCACCCGCTGCCGGGTTTCTTCCTTGGGGACTTTACGCATTTTTAGCCCGAAGGCCACGTTGTCAAACACCGTCATATGGGGGAACAGAGCGTAGCTTTGGAACACGAAGCCGAAGTTCCGCTTGTGCAGGGGTACGTGGGTAATGTCCCGCCCGTCAAAAATGATACTGCCCGCGTTCGGTTCCGAAAAACCGGCGATCAGGCGCAGGGTGGTGGTCTTGCCGCAGCCGGAGGAACCCAGCAGGCTCACGAACTGGCCCCGCTCCACTTGCAGGTTGAAGTCCCGCAGGATGATGTTTTTGCCATATCCGGCGGTGATGTTTTTCAGCTCCAGCAGCGGCATGGTTTCTTCCTCCAAACAAAGTTAGTCGCGATCAAAGGTGCTTGACTTTTCAGGATTCTTTTTACAGCTTTCTCGGAAGGGAGTCTGAGGGGAACCTCTCTTTGGCTCCAAAGAGAGGTTCCCCTCAGAAACTTCGTTTCCTTATGTTGCCAAGGGATTTATTTTCTTGCTCAAATGGTTGAAAACCCCGGACACCAGCATGGTGACCACGATCATCACCATGGCCACGGCGGAGGCCTGCACCCAGTCGCGCAGGCTCATGGCGTACTGGTACACCATGGTGGAAAGCACCTGGGTGTCGGTAGCGCCCAGGAGCTGGGGCGTGGTGTAGGCGGTCATGCAGCCGGTAAAGACCAGTACCGCCCCGGTGACCAGGCCGGACACGCTCAAGGGGAAGATAATGCGCAGGAAGGCCACGAAGCGGGGCGCACCCAGGCTGCCCGCCGCCTCGGTCAGGTCCTCCGGGATGGAATCCATCACGCCCAGGAGGGATAAAATCATCTGGGGCAGGAACAGCTGCACGAAGCCCACGGTCATGGAAAACTCGTTGTACAGCAGGGACTGGGGCCGGTTAAACAGGCCCACGTTCACCAGAAACTGGTTCACGATGCCCTTGCGGCCCAGAATGACCATCCAGCTGAAGGAGCGGATGACCGGGCTGGTGAACAGCGGGAACACAGCCAAGGCCATCATCACGCCCTTATGCTTTGAATAGCGGCTGATGTAATAGGCGCAAGGGAAGCCCAGCAGCGCGCATAAAAGCGTGCTCAGCAGGCTCAGGCGCACGCTGCGGCCGAACACCTGCTGAAAATACACGCTCTCCAGCAGCTTGCCATAGTTATTCAGCGTAAAAGCATCTTCGGGGAAAAAGGTGGAAATGACAATGGAAAACAGGGGGATGAGCATGAACACAGTCACAAACAGCATACCGGGCAAGATCAGCAGCAGCCAAGCCCGCTTTCCCATACCGCCCTTCAGCATCGTGACCGTCCCTCCTGTTTCACATGAACGTTCGGAAAACATAACTATATTATCATGAAAACCCTAAACCGTCAACGATCAATCCAGAAAGAAAAGAAAATATGTGGACGTTTTTGAAGCGCTTACAAAAAATTGTTCGGTCTTCATTCAAAGGAGCAGCGTTCCTATTGCTTTCTTACATACGACGGCCATCTATGGGCGGAACCAGTTTTTTCATTCGTGATACATATAGCATATTTAAAAGAAAGAGGAAAACTCTGGCACTGAACAAAAGTTATGGGATATATATTGTGCTGACGAGGTTTTCGTGTTTTAATATGATTGTGATCCTCACCTGCATCGGCGGCCTGCAATCCCTGCTGAAAATGAAGCCGGCCGCCACCCAGGCCAGCGGCATCACCGCCAAGACCAACACCATATCCTCATCGTCCGCTGGGCCGTCACGGTGATTTCCACTGTGACTATCCTGATGATGTATTTTTTTCTGCAAAGGTAGTTTGTCACCGGCATAGCGGTGGGCGGCGTAAAAGGTGATGCCGTCCGTCACCGCCGGTGAAAGGAGGAAGAAGGCCGCCTATGTCCGAATTGCACACCAACGAATTCAAAAGCCGTTTCCCGGATGGGTTCCGCATCCTGCAGGGACACCAGGAGTATATCACCTACCTGGAGCATTCTTCTATCCGGGTGTGGGCTTCCGACGTATCCAGCCATTACGACAACCACAGCCATTCCGCCATTGAAATCATTATGCCGCACCGCGGCATGGTGGTGTATCAATTGCAGGACCAGGTGTTCCGCGTCCAGCCGGGGGAAATCCTGATTTTGCCCTCCGGCTGTATGCACTCCCTGACGGAGTCGGCGGAAACGCAGCGATATCTGCTGCTGTTTGAGCCCAACCCCCTGCTCAGCCTGCGGGATATTCCAAGCGTCAGCGCCATGATGCAGCAGCCGATTTATCTGCGCGCCGACCATCCGCTTTGCGGCCCGGTGGTGAAATTGCTGGAACAGGCGGTGGCATGCTATCTCCGCAAAGATCTGCTGTGGAACACGGAGTGCTATTCCTACCTGCTGCAAATGTACGCACTGCTGGGACGTCACTATCTGGAAACTGCCGGGCCCCAGCACGTGTCCCAGCACAGCATCGACCCGGCGATCATGAACAGCGCCATCACCTACATCAACGAGCATTACATGGACGAAATGTCCCTGGAGGACGCGGCGCTGTTCGCGGGCTTCTCCAAGTACTATTTCTCCCGGATGTTCAAGCAGTTTTCGGGCATCTCCTTTTCAGAATACCTCACCCGGAAACGGCTGAACGTGGCGTTGAACCTGCTGGTGCGTACCGATCAATCCATCCGCGAGATCGCCCATTCCTCGGGCTTTGGCAGTATGGCGACCTTCAACCGCATTTTCAGGCAGCATAAAAACTGCACGCCCTCCCAGTACCGCGCGATTTACAGCGCAACGCCGGCCACGCAGCCTGATAAGTCCATTTTCTAAAAAAGAGAATCCCCCCGGCAGATGCTTCCGCCAGGGGGATTTTGTTGTAGTAAAGGAATTGTTTATGCCGCTTCTTCCTGCACCTGGGCGGTGTACAATTGGTAATACAGCCCGCGTTTTTGCATCAGCTCTTCGTGGCTGCCCATTTCGGCGATGCCCTTGTGGCTGATATACAGGATCTTATCGCAGTTCTTGATGGTGGACAGGCGGTGCGCCACGATGATGCTGGTGCGGCCCTTGAGCATTTCGGCGATGCCCTCCTGCAAGAGCTTTTCGGTCTGGGTGTCGATGGAGGAGGTGGCCTCGTCCAGAATCAAAATGGCAGGGTTAGAAAGCAGTGTTCTGGCAAAGGCCACCAATTGCCGCTCACCCTGGCTCAAGTTGCTGCCCCGCTCCTTGATTTCGGTCTGATACCCCTTGGGCATTTTGCGGATCAGTTCATCCGCCCGCACGCGCCGGGCGGCTTCCTTCACCTCCGCGTCGGTGGCGTCCAGGCGGCCATAGCGGATGTTGTCCATCAGGGTTCCTGAAAAGATGAAGCTGTCCTGGAGCATGATGCCAAGCTGCGAACGCAGGGAATGCAGCGTCACTTTGCTGATGTCGTGCACACCGCCGTTTTGATCGTGCAGCAGGATCCTGCCGCCGTTCAGGTTATAGAACCGGCACAGGGTGTTGATGACCGTGCTCTTGCCCGCGCCGGTAGGGCCCACCAGGGCGATGCTCTCCCCCGCGTTCACATGCAGGTTCATATGCTCCAGCACGTTGACGCCTTCCTCATACGCGAAGGTCACGTCCTCAAAGTCCACCTCGCCGCTGATTTCGGGCAGGGTTTCCGCGTCCGGCGCGTCGTCCACCACCACCGGCTCGTCCATGGTTTCAAAGATGCGTTCCAGGTAGGCGATGTTGTTGACGAAGGAATTGTAGATGTTCGCCAGGTTGGTGATGGGCTGCCAGAAGCGGCTGACATACTGGCCCATGGCCAGGATCACGCCGAAGGACACCATCCTGCCGCCCCCCATCCAGTACACACCCGCGATATACAGGAAGGTCAGCACCAGCTGGGTCATGGTTTCGGAGGACAGCCACACGCAGTTGCTGATCTTTACTGCTCGCAGCCAGGCCTGACGGCAGGCGGTGGCCAGGCGCTCCATGATAGAGATGTTGACCTCCTGCCGGACAAAGAGCTGGCTCACCCGCACGCCGTCGATGGATTCGGCCAGGTAGGCGTTGTAGTTGCTGTTTTTGTTGCTCTGGTTCTGCCAGGCTTTGCGCTGGCGGGGCTTGATCAGAATGATGATGCTCACGAAGATGGGCAGCCCCGCCACGATCACCGTGGCCAGGGTGGCGTCGGTGGAATACATGAACACCAGGATGAACACCAGGTTGATGATGTCCATGATCATGTTGATGATGCCGTTGGACAGAATATCCGACACCGAGTTCACATAGTTGATCACGCGCACCAGGATCTTGCCCGCGGGCCGGCTGTCGTAATAGTTGAAGGGCAGCTTTTGCAGGTGGGCGAACAGATCGCTGCGGATATCGTAAATGATTTCCTGGCTCACGTGGGCCATCATACGGGACCGGATCACGGTGAACACGATGCTCAGGGAAATGACGCCCACGAACAAAAGCGCCATTCTGCCGATCATGGCGGCGTCTTTATTGGGCACCGCCTCGTCCAGCACCCACTGGGTGATCTTGGGAATGTACAGCGTCGCCACGCTGGCCAGGGCGCTCAGAACCAGCGACAAAAGCATCTTATATTTATGCTTGGCAATGGATCGGCCCGCGCGTTTCAGATGCTCCCAGCGAAAGGGCGATTCCAGCCGCTCGTCCACGTCGAATTTATTGCGCGCCATCTCACACCGCCTCCTTCATAGGAATGCCGTATTGCAGGCAATAAGTCTGCCAATAATAGCCCCGCTTTTCCAGCAGCTCCTTGTGGGTGCCGCTTTCGGTGATTTTGCCGTCCTGCAAAACCAGGATCAGGTCGGCGTCCCGCATGGAGGAAATGCGCTGGGCGATGATGAACTTGGTGCAGTCAAAGGGCAGATTGCGAAGCTGCTCCTGAATGTACTGCTCCGTTTCGCTGTCCACAGCGGAGGTGGTGTCGTCCATGACCAGGATACTGGGGCGGACCGCCAAGGCACGGGCCAGGGCGATGCGCTGCCGCTGGCCGCCGGAGAGGCCCACGCCGCGCTCGCCGATGATGGTGTCGTAGCCTTCGGGCAGCTTTTCCACAAACTCCGCCGCGTCCGCCCGGCGGGCAAAGTCCTTGACTTCCTCAATCGTCAGCTCCTGATTGCCGAAGGCCACGTTGCCCTCCACGGTGTCGGAAAAGAGGAACACATCCTGGGTGGCGGTGCCGATGCCGCCCCGCAGCTGCTTTAATTTCCACAGCTTCACGTCGCAGCCGTCCACCCGGATCTCGCCCTCCGTCACGTCATAGAACCGGGCCAGCAGATGAATCAGGGTGGTCTTGCCGCCGCCGGTGGGGCCCATGACCGCCACGGTCTGGCCGGGCTGGACGGAGAAGGAAACGTCCTCCAGGATGGGTTTGCTGTCGATCTTAAAGGACACATGATCGAATTCGATCTGGCCCTTCATCCGGCCATGCTCCACAGCATCGGGGGCGTCCACGATTTCCGGCTTGCCGTAGTGCAGCTCCATCACCTTGGCGGCGGAGGTGGAGAACCTTTGCAGGTCGTTGATCAGGTTGCCCAGCTCCCGCATGGGGTTGGAAACCGCCCAGCTCAGGCCCGTAAAGATCGCCAGCTGGCCGGGGGTCAGTTCGCCGTTGATGATGAACAGGCCGCCCACGAACACCGTGACCAGCTGGATGGCGTTGACCAGCAGCTCGATCATGGGGAAGAAGGTGAGCCACAGCTTGTTGATGCGCAGATGGCTGTCCATGAAGGCGTGGTTCCGCTGCTCGAAGCGTTCCTTTTCGTATTCTTCCCGGGCGAAGGCCTTCACCACCCGGTTGCCCGCGATGTTTTCCTGGGCGGCGGTGTTCATTTCGCTCAGCTTTTCCCGCATGAACACGAACCGGGGCCGCACATGCTTGGAAAACAGCTTGGTGATAATGAGCAGCACCGGGGTGATGGCGATGAGCAGCAGGGTCAGCTTCCAATTCACGATCGTCAGATACACCGTAGCAAACACGAAGGTGCACACAGCATCCAGGATATGGAAATCAATATAGCTCAAAAAATGGCGGCACCAGTCCAGGTCGGCGCTCATGCGTGTCATCAGGTCGCCGGTGCGGTGGCTGTCGAAAAAGCGCATGTCGTTGTACTGCATTTTTGCAAACAGGCGGCGGCGCAGGTTGAAAATCACATTCTGGGAGTCCGTTTCCAGAAAAATGACCATCATGTACCGCAGCCCTTCCCGCCCCAGCTTCACCACCAGCATCACCGCCAGGATGGGCAGCAGGGGTTCCGGGTTCTGGGCCATGATCACATCGTCGATCAGGCGTTGGGACAGGGCGGGGTTCACCAGCAGCAAAAGGCAGGTAAACGCGCTGATGCACAGGGCGATGATGTGACGGCGGCGGAAGGGAGCGTCCATGTTCTCCCACAGCCAGGCGATTTGTTTTCGCATGATGCGTTTCTCCTTTGATGGAAGGAAATGAGCAAAACAAAAAACTGTTTTGCTGGCTTCCTATTGTAAAACAGTTTTTCTTGATTTTCCGCTGATAAATTGCTAATATATGATTATAATACTGATTTTTCAACAGAAAGGAGGCGGAAGATCATGCCCGCCCGCGTTCCCACCCACGGCACGGACGGCGTTCACGCCGAAACCAAGCTGCGGGATCAGGATTTTATCATGAAAGGCCACCACTGCCACAGCTGCTATGAGCTGTTTTACGTGGAAAGCGGCGATTGCCGGTTCCTGATCGACGAGCACATCTTCGATCTGCATCCCGGGGATTTCATTCTGGTGCCGCCCATGGCGCTGCATTACACCCGGTATGTGTTCGGGTCCTGCCGCCGCACGGTGGTTCTGTTCCGAAGGGAGGATGTCCCGGAGGATGTGCGCAAATATATGCCCCAGCCCACACGCTTTTTTTCTGAAACAGCCGTTTTTCAGGCGCCGAAGGCTTGCCGCGTCCAGATAAACGGAATCTTAAAAAGCATGACGGCGGAAGAAAAAATCGCGGACGAGCGTTCCGCTTTGATGCTGAAAACCCATTTGCTGTCGCTGCTGTTGCTGTGCAGCCGCGTGTGCGCTTTTCTGTTTGAGCCGCCTACGGAACTTCACACCACCGACCAGCAGATTTTGCAGGCGGCTCGGTATATCTGTCAAAACTATATGGAGCCCATCACCAGCGCCGACGTGGCCCGGGCCGCGGGCTTCAGCCCCAACTATCTGAGCCGCAAATTCCGCGCCGCCACCGGCATCGGCCTGCATGAATACATTGTGTTCGTCCGGTTGCAGCACGCCGCCCAGGAACTGGTTTCCACCTCTGATTCCATCACCACCATCGCCCTGCGCTGCGGGTTTTCCGACAGCAACTATTTCAAGGACTCCTTTAAAAGGAAGTATGGCGTAACTCCGAGAGCTTACCGAAACATTTCATAAGCAGACGCCCGCCGTTTCCCGCCAACGCAGACGAAACGCTCAAATCCTCATTTTTTGCATATTGCTTGACAAAAAGCCGCCAGATATGACATAATGAAATTGTCTTCGAGCCCCCGTTCCTGTGGCGAACGCTATGGAGCCTGGGCCGCGCCGGAGCATCCGGTTCAGGGTAAGGCTGGAAACGGCCCTGCCTTCCGCATTTGAAAAGGAGACGTGAACGAGGGGGCTTGTTTGCATAAGCCTTTTTTGTCCGCGTGCCTTTTTGGGTGCGCGGGCTTTTTTCATGAAAGCCCGGCCGCGCTCCGCATAGGGTTGACGCTGGAAACGGCGCAGCCTCCCTTTTGGAAAGGAGACGGCGGCGGCACGCAGCCTGGATGGCGGCTTGTTTGTGATCCCTCCGTTTTCCGGAAGACTAAAAAAAAGGAGAGGAAGTATCATGCAAAAAGCCCTGAGATCCATCCTGTGTGCGCTGCTGGCCCTGCTGCTGGCCGTCGGCTGCGCCGTGGCCGAAGAAGCGAAGGAACCGGTGGAGCTGATCGTGTTCGCTGCCGCGTCCATGACCGAAACGCTCACCGAGCTGAAAGCCGTCTACGAGGCGGCCCATCCCAACGTGACCATCACCTACAACTTCGATTCCTCCGGCACCCTGAAAACCCAGATCGAAAACGGCGCGGAATGCGATGTGTTTATTTCCGCCGCGCCCAAGCAGATGAACCAGCTGGACATCGCCGCCGACCCCGCCGTGAACACCGCCGGGCTGGACTTCGTTCTCCAAGGCACCCGCATCAATCTGCTGGAAAACAAGGTAGCCCTGGCCGTGCCGGAAGGCAACCCCAAGAACATCCAGAGCTACGCCGACCTGGTGGAGGGCCTGAAGGCCGGTACATTGCTCCTGGCCATGGGCAACAGCGACGTGCCGGTGGGCCAGTACACCCAGAAGATTTTCGCTTTCTATGGGCTGGATGAAAACGACCTGGCCCGGCGCGGCGTCGTCACCTACGGCAGCAACGTGAAGGAAGTGACCACCCAGGTTTCCGAAGCGGCAGTGGACTGCGGTATCATTTACGCCACCGACGCTTTCTCCGCCAAGCTGACGGTGGTGGACACCGCCACGAAGGACATGTGCGGCCAGGTGATCTACCCCGCCGCCGTGCTGAACATCACCAGGAATGAAGAAGCGGCCAAGGATTTCCTGGCCTTCCTCACCAGCCCCGAAGCCAGCACCGTATTCGCCGCCGTGGGTTTCTCTCCCCTGAGTGAATAATGCCACGCTGTCCCGCGGAGCGCCATCCTCTCCGCTGGGCATACCGGGGCGTTATTGTTTCTGAACAGCATCCAACGTTTAAGGAGAAGTCAACGTGGATTTATTTCCCTTATGGAATTCCCTGCGCATCGCGGGCATCAGCACGGCGATCATCTTTTTCCTGGGGATCCTGGCGGCGTATTACATCGCCAAAGCGCCCCGGCTGGTGAAGGGCGTGCTGGACGTGATCCTGACCCTGCCGCTGGTGCTGCCGCCTACGGTGGTGGGTTTTTTGCTGCTGCGGGTGCTGGGGCCCCGGCGGGCCATTGGCGCGTTTTTTCTGGAGCAATGGAACATCCGGCTCACCATGACCTGGTGGTCCGCCATTTTCGCCACCACGGTGGTGATTTTCCCGCTGATGTACCGCACCTGCCGAGGCGCATTTGAGAGCTTTGATGAA
This sequence comes from uncultured Eubacteriales bacterium, assembly GCA_900320085.1. Taxonomy (GTDB): domain Bacteria; phylum Bacillota; class Clostridia; order Christensenellales; family Aristaeellaceae; genus RUG563. The sequence goes on along the minus strand of ONRC01000024.1, from coordinate 36,093 downwards.
ACGCTGGCCGCCGCGGGCAAGACCCTGGGCCTTTCCAACAGCTACATTTTCTGGCGCATCCGGCTGCCCGCCTGCCGGCCCGGTATTCTGGCGGGCATGGTGCTGTCCTTCGCCCGGGCGCTGGGCGAATACGGCGCGACCAGCATGATCGCCGGATACACCCCCGGCCGCACCGCCACCATCTCCACCACGGTGTATCAGCTGTGGCGCACGAACGACGACGGGCTGGCCCTCAAATGGGTGCTGGTGAATATCGCCATTTCCTTTGCCGTGCTGCTGGCGGTGAATTTTATTGAGAAACGAGAGAAAAAGGCGGTGAACCTTTGAGCCTGACCGTGGACATCGAAAAACGCCTCAAGGGATTCACGCTGCGCATGGCCTTTGAGGCGGGGAATGAAACGCTGGCGCTGCTGGGGGCCTCCGGGTGCGGAAAAAGCATGACGCTGCGCTGCGTCGCAGGGGTGGAAAAACCCGACCGGGGCCGCGTCATCCTGGACGGGGAGACGCTGTTTGATTCGGAAAGGCGAATCAACATCAGCCCTCAGGAACGGCGGGTGGGGATGATGTTTCAGCATTACGCCCTGTTTCCCCACATGACGGTTCTGCAGAACGTGCGCTGCGGGGCCCGGCGTGCCCTGAAAGGCGCCCGCCAGGAAAAGGCGGCGCTGGACGCGCTGGCGGCTTTTGATCTGATGGATTTCAAGGATCGGCTGCCCCATCAGCTTTCCGGCGGGCAGCAGCAGCGCGTGGCCCTGGCGCGGATGCTGGTGAGCGAGCCCCGCATCCTGCTGCTGGACGAGCCCTTCTCCGCCCTGGACAGCCATTTGCGCTTCCGTATGGAGCAGGAAATCCGTTCCGTGATCCGCTCCTTTGGGAAAACGGTGCTGCTGGTTTCCCATGACCGGGACGAGGTCTTCCGCATGGCGGACCGGGTGGCGATCGTAAACAGTGGCCGCGTGGAGCGCATCGGCAGCCGGGACGAGGTGTTTTCCGATCCCGGCACCCGGAGCGGCTGCGTGCTGACGGGCTGCAAAAACGTGTCCGCCATCCGGCGAATCGACGATCATCACGCCCTGGCGCTGGACTGGGGCATTCCGCTGGCCCTGCCGCTGAAAGAGGGAAGCGACGCCCTGGGTATCCGGATGCATTCCGTGCGGCCGGGCGAGGGCGAAAACGCCTACCGGTGCAGGGTCGTGGAAGTGATCGAAAATCCCTTTTCCATCACCGTCATGCTGCGCCCCATCGAAGCCAAAAGCCCTGCCGTTCCCATCGGCTGGGAAATGGAAAAGCGGGAATGGGCGGCGCTGCGGGCCGAGGAGCTGACGGTGCATTTCCCCGTGAGCGGAATATTACAATTGAAAGGCTGATTGTATGCTGCAAAACGCAACCTGGATAGAGGCGCGGGACCTGCTCCTGTCGCTCGCAAAACCGGTGGAGGAAGAAACGGTAGCCCTGGATCATTGCGCCGGGCGGGTGCTGGCCTTTGATCTGCTGGCGGCGGAGGACGTGCCGCGCTTTGACCGCTCAGCCTACGACGGCTACGCCTTCCGGGCTGAGGACGTGCGGGAAGCCAGCAAGGAGCATCCCGTCACCCTCCGCATCACCGAAACCATTCCCGCCGGGCAGGTGGGCCGCTTCCCGGTGGAAGAAGGTCAGGCGGCGCACCTGATGACCGGGGCGAAAATCCCGGCAGGCGCGGACTGCGTGATCAATTTTGAGCGCACGGCGCTTACCGAAGAAACAGTCACGCTGTTTCAGCCGCTGCGTCCGGGCGACAACATCGTAAAGCGCGGGGAAGACGTAGCCGCAGGCGCGCTGCTGGCTCCCGCGGGCACGGTCATCGACGCGGGCCTGGCAGGCACCCTGGCCGCTCAGGGCATTTCCGGGGTGTGGGTTCGGCGCAGGCCGGTGATCGGCCTGATTTCCACCGGCAGCGAGGTGGTGGAGGCGGATCAGGAGCAGCCGGAAGGCAAAATCCGAAACGCCAACCGCGCCACCTTTACAGCCCTGCTGGCGAAGGAAGGCTGTCTCGTGCGCTATCTGGGCCTGGCAGGGGATGAAGTCGGGGAAATCAGCCGGTTGATTTCGGAGGGACTCAAAGAATGCGACGCGGTCATTCTGACCGGCGGCGTATCCGTGGGCGATTGGGACGTGACCCCTGCCGCTATGGAACAGGCCGGAGCGGACATTCTGCTGCGTGGCGTGCGCATGAAGCCCGGCATGGCCTGCGCTTACGGCTTGGCAGAAGGAAAACTGGTATTGGGCCTGTCCGGCAATCCCGCTTCATCGCTGACCAATTTCTGCGCCTGCGCCTTGCCCGCCCTGCGGAAGCTGTGCGGCAGGAAGGATATTCTGCCTGCGTTCATCAGGGCCAGCCTTGTGCGGGGCTTCAAAAAGAAGAGCCCCTCTGACCGCTTTCTTCGGGGACGCCTGGAGCTGGGTGACGGAACGGTGCGCTTTGCCGCCTCCAGCGACCAGGGCAACGTGGTGCTGTCCAGCACCATCGGCTGCGACGCCTTCGCCCTCATTCCCGCCGGCAGCGGCCCCGTGGAACCCGGCACTATTTTGGACGGTTTTGTGCTGTAAGTATGTTTATAGAAATAATGAAAGAAGAAAGAGCATGAAAAAAGTACGAGTGGAAGACGCGGTAGGCATGACCTTGTGCCATGACCTGACGGAAATGCGGGACGGCTTTAAAGGCGCGGCCTTCAAGCGGGGGCATGTAATCACCGAAGCGGACATTCCCCACATGCTGGACATTGGCAAGCGCACGGTGTTCGTATGGGAGGAAGCGGCGGGCGAAATCCACGAGGAGGACGCCGCCCTGCGCATGGCCGCCATGGCCCCGGTATCCGGCGCGCATTACACCGGGCCGTCCGAGGGCAAGGTGCTTTTGATCGCGGACACGGAGGGCATGTTCCGGGTGGATACGGAGTTGCTGAAGGAAATCAACAGCATCGGCGACATCACCATCTCCACCCTGCCGGATCATTACCCGGTCAAACCCGGGATGCGGCTGGCTTCCATGCGCATCGTGCCGCTGGTCACCAAGGAGGAGCAGATCATCCGGGCAGAGGCGCTTTGCACAGGCAGAAGGCTGCTGAATCTGCTGCCGTACCGGCCCCTGAAAACGGGTATCATCATCACCGGTTCGGAAATCTATCATAGCCGCATTCAGGACAAGTTTGAGGCCGTGGCCCGGGCGAAGCTGAGCCGCTATCCCGGCGCGGTGCTGGGCGCGGTCATTTGCGACGACGACCTGGACATGCTGGTGGACGCGGCCAAAAGGTTCCTGGCCCAAGGCGCGGATTTCCTTATTTTCTCCGGCGGGATGTCCGTGGACCCGGACGACCTGACGCCCTCCGCCATCCGGAAGCTGGGCTGCGACGTGATCAGCCACGGCGTGCCCAGCCAGCCCGGCAACATGACGCTGATCGCGTATCTGAATGACGTGCCCGTGACGGGCGTCCCCGGCGCTGCCATCAGCCTGCCCACCACCATCTTTGACGTGATGCTGCCCCAGGTGTTCGCCGGGGAAAAATTCACCAAACAGGATCTCATCCGCCTGGGGAACGGCGGCCTGTGCCAGCTGTGCCCCGCCTGCCATTTCCCCAACTGCACGTTTGGAAGGTACTGACATGATTGATTCTTTTGGACGGCCCATCACCTACCTTCGCCTGTCGGTCACGGAGCTGTGCGATCTGCGCTGCCGCTACTGTATGCCGGAGGAAGGGGTCTGCAAGCTGCGCCACGACCAAATGCTCACCGAGGAGGAAATGGTCCGGGCGGTGCAGGCGGCGGCAAAGCTGGGCATTGAGAAGGTGCGGATCACCGGGGGCGAACCCCTGACCAAGCCCAATATCCTGTCCATCTGCCACCGGGTAGCTCAGGTACCGGGCATTCGGGATGTATCCATCACCACCAACGGCATCCGCCTGCCGGAATTGGCCGTTCCGCTGCGGCAGGCAGGGGTGCAGCGGATCAACATCAGCCTGGACACGCTGAGGCCGGAAAAATACGCCTATATCACCCGGCGGGGCTCCCTGGACAAAGCGCTGGCCGGGCTGGAAGCGGCGCTGAACGCCGGGTTTGATCAGGTGAAAATCAACGCGGTTCTGATCGGCGGCTTCAACGACGAGGAAATCCCCGCCCTGGCGGCGCTGACCCGGACATGGCCCATAGACGTGCGGTTCATCGAGCTCATGCCCATGGCGGGCAACCGGGATTTCGGGCCGGAAAGCTACATTCCCGTTTCCCGTGTGCTGGAGAAGCTGCCGGAGGCCGTGTCCGAAAAGGAAGAAGGCGTCGCCCGGCTGTACCGTCTGCCGGGGGCCAGGGGCCGCGTCGGGCTCATCAGCCCGCTGAGCCAGCATTTCTGCGCCTCCTGCAACCGCATCCGACTGACCGCCGACGGCAAATTGAAGCCCTGCCTCCATTCGGCGGAGGAAATATCCATCAAGGGTCTGGACGACGCGGCCATGCTGGACAGAATGCGCCAGGCCATTTGGGGCAAGCCCCGGTGTCACGGCGCTTTGGGGCCCCTCAGCCGCAGCGAAACCCCCCGAAGCATGAACCAGATTGGAGGATAACGCCATGCCGATTCCCGTTATTGGCTTTGCCGCCTGGTCCGGCACGGGAAAAACCACGCTGATGGAGCAGATCGAGCGCATCCTGACGGAGCGGGGCTTTCGCGTGGGCGTCATCAAGCACGACGGTCACGGCTTTGATCTCGACCGGCCGGGCAAGGATTCCTACCGTCATGCCCAGGCCGGCGCGGAAACCGTGGTGATTACCTCCCCGGAGAAAACCGCCGTGCTGGAGCGGCGGGGGGAAACGCTGAACGGATGTATTCAAAAGATCGGTCCTGCCGACGTGATCCTGGTGGAAGGCTTCAAGAACGAGCCCATCCCCAAAATCGGCATCAGCCGGAAAAGCACCGGAAAAGGGCTGACCGGACCGGCGGACAGCTTTCTCGCCCTCGTGACGGACGACGACAGCATCATCACGGACAGGCCGCGCTTTTCGTTTGACGAACCGGAGAAAATCGCGGATTTTTTCATGAAGGAGATACAGCCCATGGACAGCGAAGACTTTACTCACTTTAACAGCCAGGGCCGGGCGCGGATGGTGGACGTGGGCGAAAAGCAGATCACTCACCGCACCGCCACCGCCGCGGGCCGGGTGCTGGTGAACGAGCGCACGTTTTCGCTCATTCGCTCGGGCGGCATGAAAAAGGGCGACGTGCTCACCGTGGCCCAAATCGCCGGGATCATGGCCGCCAAGCATACGCCGGACTGGATTCCCATGTGCCATCCGGTGCCGCTGAACGGGATCGATTTAAAGCTGTGGCTGGACGAAAAACTTTTGTCCGTGGAAATCGAAGCCACCGCCCAGTGCGACGGGAAAACCGGCGTGGAAATGGAAGCGCTGACCGCGGTGAGCGGCGCGGCGCTGACGGTGTACGACATGTGCAAGGCCGTGCAGCGGGATATGGTGATCGATCAGATCCGCCTGGTCAGCAAGACCGGCGGGGTGCACGGCGATTATTTCAGGGAGGAGAAAGATCATGAGTGAAACGGGATTCACCGCTGCCGTGATTACGGTCAGCGATAAGGGCTTTCGCGGCGAACGGGAGGACACCAGCGGCCCCGCGCTCTGTGCGATGCTGAAGGACGCGGGCTGGAACGTGGTATACACGGCGCTGGTGCCGGATGAAAAGGACATGATTCAAAGGGAACTGCTTTCCTGCGCCGACGAAAAGCGGCTTGCCCTTGTATTGACTACAGGCGGCACAGGCTTTTCCCCCAGGGACATAACGCCGGAAGCGACGCTGGGCGTGGTGGAACGCCTGGCCCCAGGCATTCCCGAAGCCATGCGGGCGGAAAGCATGAAGATCACGCCCCACGGCTGCCTGTCCCGGGAAACGGCGGGGATTCGGGGCGGCACCCTCATCATCAATCTGCCCGGCAGCAAAAAAGCGTCCACGGAAAACCTGGCCGCGGTATTGAAGCCCATCCGCCACGGCGTGGAAATGCTGCAATCCGCCGGGTCCGCCGACTGCGCGGCCCCGGAAAAGCAGGAAAACAAGCGGGCCGAAAAGCCGTCTGTCGATCAATGGCTGCGGGAAGCGAAGCATGACCCCGACGCGTCCCGGGTGGGCATGTACCTGACCCACAACGGCGTCGTGCGCGCTACCGCCCGCAGCCGCGTGCGCCAGGGCGACGCGGAAGCCAGGCCCGTGGCGGGCATGTATTTTTCCTGCGACCGGGAAAAAGCCGCCCAGGCCGTCGCGGAAGCCAAACAGATGGAGGGCGTATATTACGTCCGGGTGTGGGTCAACGAAGGCGAGCTGCGGGTGGGCGACGATATCATGTTCGTCCTGATCGGCGCGGACATCCGGCCCCATGCGGTGAAGGCCCTTGAAACGCTGGTCGGAAAAATCAAAAGCGAATGCGTGACGGAAAAGGAACTGTACGCGGAATGATACGCCCCGTAAGGAATGGTATGTAACAATATGACAGCACACGAACAAAAGCAATTCCCGCCCCAGCAGATCGAAGTCCGCGGTGCGCGGGTGCACAACCTGAAAAATGTGGATGTGAATATCCCGCTGAACAAAATCGTGGGGGTGGCGGGCGTTTCGGGGTCAGGGAAATCCTCCCTGGCCCTGGGCGTATTGTATGCCGAGGGCTCCCGGCGTTACCTGGAATCGCTTTCCACCTATACTCGCAGGCGCATGACCCAGGCGGCGGCCGCCCAGGTGGATTCGGTACAGTATATTCCCGCCGCGCTGGCGCTGCATCAGCGGCCCGGCGTGCCGGGCATCCGCTCCACCTTCGGCACGGGCACGGAGCTGCTCAATTCCCTGCGCCTCATGTATTCCCGCCTGGCGCATCACCGCTGCCCCAACGGGCATCAAGTGCCGCCCAGCCTGCGGGTCGCGGCGGGGCAGGAGCTGATCTGTCCGGAATGTGGGGAGCATTTTTACGCCCCCGGCGCGGAAGAGCTGGCCTTCAACAGTACCGGAGCGTGCCGGCGCTGCGACGGTACGGGCGTCATCCGCACCGTAGATGAAAGCACGCTGGTGCCGGATGAATCCCTGTCCATCGACCAGGGGGCTGTCGCCCCCTGGCAGACGCTGATGTGGTCGCTGATGAAGGACATCGCCCGGGAAATGGGCGTGCGCACCGACGTGCCCTTCCGGGAGCTGACCGAGCGGGAACGGGACATCGTGTTCCATGGCCCGGCCGAAAAGAAAAACATCATCTATCAGAACAAAACCACCGGCGCTATGGGTGATATGGATTTCACCTACTTCAACGCCACCTATACCGTGGAAAACGCCCTGTCCCACGTCAAGGACGAAAAGGGCATGAAACGGGTGGAAAAGTTTTTGAAGCAGGGCCCCTGCCCGGACTGCGGCGGCACCCGGCTTTCCGAAGCCGCCCGCGCGCCGCGCCTTCGGGGCATATCCCTGGCGGATGCCTGCCAAATGACCTTATCCGATCTGGTGGACTGGGTCGCAGGGGTGCCCGCCTCGCTGCCGGAGGAAATGCGGCCCATGGCGGAAAGCATCTGCGAAGCCTTTCAGCATACCGCCAAGCGGCTGATGGACCTGGGGCTTTCCTACCTGACCCTCGACCGGGAGGCCTCCACCCTGTCCACCGGCGAACGCCAGCGGATGCAGCTGGCAAGGGCCGTGCGCAACCGCACGACCGGGGTACTGTATGTGCTGGACGAGCCCACCATCGGCCTGCATTCCTCCAATGTGGAGGGGGTGATCGGCGTGATGAACGACCTGCTGGCCGACGGCAACTCCATCCTGCTGGTGGATCACGATCCGCAAATTCTCTCCCAGGCCGATTGGATCATCGAAATGGGGCCGGAAGCCGGGGCGGACGGCGGCACCGTAATCGCCCAGGGCACGATTCCGCAGATCGAAGAGAATCCGCAAAGCAGGATCGGCGGCTTCCTGTCGGGAAAATCCACCGTCCGTTTGCGGCGGGAAATTCCCAGAGACCGGCTGTTTGAACAAGGCGCCATCCATCTGTCCACCGACGCCATTCACACGGTGCAGCCCCTGGAAGTAGATTTTCCCAAAGGGCGGCTGATCGCCGTGACCGGCGTGTCCGGCAGCGGAAAAACCACCCTGGTGCTGGAAAGCCTGATTCCCGCTTTGCAGGCGAAGCTGCAAAACAAAAAGCTGCCGGACCACGTGCGCGCCGTATCCGCGGAGGGCATCACTCAAATCAAGCTGATCGACGCCACGCCCATCGGCATCAACGTGCGCTCCACGGTCGCCACCTACGCGGACATTCACGACGAGCTTCGCAAGGTCTACGCCCGCACCGCCGACGCGAAGCGGCGGGGATACAAAGCGGGGGATTTTTCCTACAACACCGGCGCTCTCCGCTGTCCGGTATGCGACGGCACGGGCAGCATCAGCCTGGACGTGCAGTTTCTGCCCGACGTGGACATCCCCTGCCCCGACTGCCATGGTTCCCGGTATGCCAAAGAAGCCGGGCTTATCCGGCGCTTAGGCAAGAAGCAGGAGAAAGCGTATTCCCTGCCGGAGCTGATGGATCTGAGCGTCAACGAAGCGCTGTCCGTCTGCGCCGACTTACCCATTATTCATAAGCGGCTGAGCGTTTTGAAGGATTTGGGCCTGGGCTACCTGACCCTGGGGGAAGAAACCCCCAGCCTGTCCGGCGGCGAAGCCCAGCGACTGAAGCTGGCCAGCGAGATGGGCAGGGGTCAGGCCGATACCATTTTCGTGTTCGACGAACCCACCATCGGCCTGCATCCCCTGGATGTACAGACGCTGCTGCAGGTGTTCCGCCATCTGACCGACAGCGGGGCCACCGTGATCGTCATCGAGCATGACCTGGACGTAATCCGCAATAGCGATTATGTGATCGATATGGGGCCGGGCGGCGGCGTGCACGGCGGGCGGATCGTCGCCATGGGTACCCCGGAGGAAATCGCAGGGAACGGCGCAAGCGTTACAGGAAAGTATATCAGGTAAAATGAAAAAGGGGATGCGGCCCTCAGGCAAACGATGGCCTGGGAGCGCATCCCTTTTTTCGTTCTGATTCGCCTGCGGGATATCACATAGAGAATGATTCCGAGGCACAAAGCGTTTCAAGCTGAAAATTCATTTGGCCGGGCTGAAATATTTTTCCCCAGAGTATTGACATTTGCATGGAAACGTGTTATCTTATACCCGTAGTTAGCACTCAACGGTTGAGAGTGCTAACAACGAAGAAAGCAAGTACCGGGGAAAGGAGGGCTGCGCCATGGCAAGCCACGGGATGGATGCGCGGAAGGAACGCATCCTGTGGGCCATCATCGAGGATTACATCCAAACGGCCATGCCGGTTGGCAGCCGCACCATTTCCCGCAAGTATGAAACCAGCCTCTCCAGCGCCACCATCCGGAACGAGATGAGCGACCTGGAGGAATTGGGTTATCTGGCCCAGCCCCATGTGTCGGCGGGCCGGGTGCCCAGCGTGAAGGCCTACCGGCTGTACGTGGATGAGCTCCTGGGCGGCACGCTTCCCCAGAACCCCCAGGCGCGGGCGTTTTTCTCCCAGCGCGTGCGGCAGATGGAGGACGTGATCACCAGCGCGGCCCAGGCCATTTCCGAATTCACCCACTACACCGCCGTGGTGATGATGCCCAAGCAATTGGAGCTTCGGGTGTCCACATTGCAGCTGGTGCCCATGCCCCGGGGCGCGGCCCTGCTGGTGATCGTCACCGACACCGGGGCTATCCGGGACACGGTAATCCACGTTTCGGAATCCCTGGACGGCGACGCGCTGTACGCCATTTCCCGGATGCTGACCGAGCGGCTGCAAGGCCGCACGCTGCAAGAGGTGCAGGAAATGCTGGGCGCTTATTCCCGGCAGATGGGCGGTGACGCCCAGGTCATTCAGGGCATTGCCGAGCTGGCGGCCCAGATGGCCCGGCAGTCCGCCACCGACACCGTCACCGTGGGCGGCAGCCACAACATCCTGAACTACCCGGAGTATTCCGACGTGGAAAAGGCGCGGGCGTTCCTGAGCGTGCTGGAGGAAAAGGAAAAGCTGATGGCCCTGTTCTCCGGCCCTGATGAAGCGTTCAGCGTGCGCATCGGCCCGGAAACGGGCATGCCCGAAATGGCCGACTGCTCGGTGGTCACCGCCAGCTATCAGGTGGGCCGCGGCCACCACGGCTACGTGGGCGTCATCGGCCCCACGCGGATGCCCTACGGCAGCGTGCTTTCCGCCCTCTCCGCCATCGGCGGGGCGCTGACGGATATGCTGGGTGAATAAAGAAAAAACGAGGGATCAACCATGTTTGATAAAAAGAAGAAAGCCGACCAGGAAACCGATGAAGTGAACGAAACACCCGTGGAGGAAACGGAACAGCAGCAGCCCGCCCCCGAAACGCCGGACGACGGCGCGCTGGACGTGGAAGCCGCGGAAACCCCGGCAGAGGACCCGCTGAAAGCCGCCCAGGCCCAGGCGGAAGAATACCTGAATCTGGCCCAGCGGGTGCAGGCGGACTTTGAAAACTTCCGCCGCCGCAACAAGGCCACCCGCGCCGAAGCCTACGAGGATGGGGCACGGGAGTTCATCAAGCAGCTGCTGCCCGTGGTGGATAACCTGGAGCGGGCCGTCGCCCAGGAAAGCAGCGACGAAACGCTGATGACCGGGGTGAAGCTTGTTTACAAGCAGCTGATGGAAACCCTGGGAAAGCGGGGCGTCACGGTGATCGACCGGCCCGGCGAAAAGTTTGACCCCAATCTGGAAAACGCCGTGATGCAGGGCACCGCTGATGAGGGCGAGCCCGGCACCGTCTGCGCGGTGCTGCAAAAGGGGTATAAGATGGGGGACTTTGTTTTACGGCATGCCATGGTGAAGGTCGTCGAAGAGTGAATGATGTAGGGGCGGATATCATCCGCCCGCTCAAACCATAAATCGACAATCCATCATCAGGTATTAGTTGCCCAATGGAAACGGGCGGATGATATCCGCCCCTACAGATCGACATCAATATGGCTTCACCGCCATTTGATTATAAATACAAAATCAACCAAACCAGCGGATAGATTAAGGAGGAAACAACAATGAGCAAGATTATCGGTATTGACCTGGGTACTACCAACAGCTGTGTGGCCGTCATGGAAGGCGGCGAACCCGTCGTGATCGCGAACGCCGAAGGCAGCCGCACCACCCCCTCCGTCGTGGCGTTCACCAAGGACGGCGAACGTCTGGTGGGCCAGATCGCCAAGCGCCAGGCCATCACCAACCCCGACCGCACCATCTCTTCCATCAAGCGCCAGATGGGCACCACCTACAAAGTGACCATCGACGGCAAGAACTACAACCCGCAGGAAATCAGCGCCATGATCCTGCAAAAGCTCAAAGCTGACGCAGAAGCGTATCTGGGCGAAACCGTGACCCAGGCCGTCATCACCGTGCCCGCTTACTTCTCTGACAGCCAGCGCCAGGCCACCAAGGACGCCGGACGCATCGCGGGCCTGGAAGTGCTGCGCATCATCAACGAGCCCACCGCCGCTTCCCTGGCTTACGGCCTCGATAAAGAAAACAGCCACAAGATCCTGGTGTACGACCTGGGCGGCGGCACCTTCGATGTGTCCATCCTGGAAATCGGCGACGGCGTGTTTGAAGTGCTGGCCACCAACGGCGACACCCACCTGGGCGGCGACGACTTCGACAACCGCGTGATCGACTACATCGCCGACACCTTCCAGCGCGAAAACGGCATTGACCTGAAGAAGGACCGCATGGCCTTCCAGCGCCTGAAGGAAGCCGCCGAAAAGGCCAAGATCGAGCTGTCCGGCGCCATGACCACCAACATCAACCTGCCCTTCATCACCGCCGACGCCACCGGCCCCAAGCATCTGGACATGACCCTGACCCGGGCCAAGTTCAACGAGCTGACCGCCGACCTGGTGGAAAAGACCATCGGCCCCATGAACAACGCTTTGAAGGACGCGGGCCTGACCAGCGCCCAGATTGACAAGGTCATCCTGGTGGGCGGCTCTACTCGTATTCCCGCCGTGCAGGACGCCGTGAAGAAGGTCACCGGCAAGGAACCCTTCAAGGGCATCAACCCCGATGAGTGCGTCGCCATCGGCGCGGCCATTCAGGCCGGCGTGCTGGGCGGCGAAGTGAAGGACGTGCTGCTGCTGGATGTCACCCCCCTGTCCCTGGGCCTTGAGACCGAAGGCCACATCTTCACCAAGCTGATCGAACGCAACACCACCATCCCCACCCAGAAGAGCCAGGTGTTCTCCACCGCCGCCGACGGCCAGACCACCGTGGAAATCCACGTGCTGCAGGGCGAACGCCCCATGGCCTACGACAACAAGACCCTGGGCCGCTTCCAGCTGACCGGCATCCCCTCCGCGCCCCGCGGCGTGCCCCAGATCGAAGTGACCTTCAATATCGACCGCAACGGCATCGTGAACGTGTCCGCCAAGGATCTGGGCACCGGCAACGAGCAGAAGGTGACCATCACCGCCTCCACCAACATGACCGAGGAAGAAATCCAGCAGCGCGTGAAGGAAGCCGAGCAGTTCGCCGAGGCCGACAAGCAGAAGAAGGAAGAAATCGAAACCTTCAACAAGGCCGATTCCCTCATCTACGAAATGGAAAAGCAGCTCAAGGACAACGGCGACAAGCTCTCTGACGAAGACAAGAACACCGTCCAGACCGAGATCGACAATTTCAAGAAGGTCCGCGAGGGCAACAACGCGGGCGAAATCAAGAACGCCATGGACGCCCTCACCCAGAAGGTGTACGCCATCTTCGGCAAGCTCTATCAGCAGCAGGGCGGCCAGCCCGGCCCCGATATGGGCGCGCAGGCAGGCCCTCAGCCCGGCACCCAGAATGACGACGGCTCCTTCAACGCCGACGGCAGCGTGCAATAAGAGATAACGGAGAAAACGCTGGGGGAAACCATTCTTTGAAGGCCAAAGAATGGTTTCCCCCAGACCCCTTTCCAAGAAAGCCATATAAGGGGTATTTTGTATAATTGCAACTGTTCAATCAAGCAACTGAAAGTCAACCATCCACAATGTCATTCTGAGCCGCTCCTCTACGGATGGGAGCGAGCGAAGAATCTCCTTGTAACGTATTCATCCAAGCAACATGATCTCCCACTTTGAGATTCTTCGCGTCCGGATACGCTCAGAATGACAGCCGGGGTGGGCGGTATTCCAAACAATGCGATCCCGCTGCTTGATAAAAACCATTATCATCTTCCCGAATCAGGCATCCAGCAGGAGGAATGCGGCATGAAAAAAATTTCCATCACATTCTTTCTCCTTCTGTCGCTGCTGGCGGCAGCCTGCTCCCCCGCCTCCGCCGACGTCATCACCGCCCTGGCGATTGAGGTAAACCCAGAGCATTTAGAAAAGACAGCTTCCTACGCCCGCATCCTGGGCTATAACCCGGACAGCAACACCATGACCGTGGAGCTGATCGCGCCGGAAGTGTTCGACGAGCAGGAGGTAAAAGCGCTCCGGCCTGGCGACAGCATTTTTACCGGCGGTCATGAAGTGCTGATTCAAACGATTGAGGTGAATGAGCGGGGAACATACATAATCAATCGTGGGGATGATCCTGAGCAATCCCTTTATCTGACGGAAGATTTTCGCGGTTATTCCATGAGAACCTTTGGGGATGACGACTATGTTTGGATCACGCTGGATGTGATTAAGTGCCCGATACAGGATTCCCTGCTGTTTCTGGATTATATTGACGAGGAAAGCGGTAATTCCTTGGAATTGCCCGTCGTTCATACAGCCCAGGAACTGACGGCCCGATTGCAGGAAGAGGAAGCTTCCGAGGTTTACACTGTCGGCCTTGCCACCAACAACGTCTATGTCACATTTGACGGCGAAGGCAATCTGGCCACCATCCATCGGTTCTATGTTCCGTGGCAGTGATATAACCCCTCCGGCCCTTCGGGCCACCTCCCTTGATAGGAGAGGCAATTTCTGTGGCAATACATGGTAAAGCACGAAAGGGAAATCAAAGCTTTTCCTTATCGCCTTTCTCGGAAAGGGGTCTGGGGGAAACCGCTCTTTGGGCCACAAAGAGCGGTTTCCCCCAGAAATACCCAATGAAAATCAACCAATTGTGAGTTGAGGAAACAATGGCAACAAAGAGAGACTACTACGAGGTCATGGGCGTTCCCAAGGACGCCTCGGCCGAAGACATTAAAAAGGCGTACCGCAAGCTGGCCAAGGAATGCCACCCCGACCTGCACCCCAACGACAAGCAGGCGGAGGAGCGCTTCAAGGAGCTGAACGAAGCCAACGAGGTGCTGAGCGACCCGGAAAAGCGCGCGCGCTACGACCAGTTCGGCTTCGACGGGCCCCAGGCGGGCTTCGGCGGCGGCGCGGGCGGCTTTGATTTCAGCGGCTTCGGCGGCATGGGCGATATTTTCGACCAGCTGTTCGGCGGCGGCATGGGGGCCAGCGCGGCCCAGCGCAGGAACGCGCCTATGCAGGGCAACGACCTGAGGTACGACCTGCGCATTTCCTTTGAGGAAGCGGCCTTCGGCTGCGAAAAATCCTTTGAGTTCACCCGCAACGAAAACTGCGAAACCTGCCACGGCACCGGCGCGAAGCCCGGCACCAGCCCCAAGCAGTGCCCCAACTGCCACGGCACCGGCCAGGTGCGCATGTCCGGCGGGTTCATGGTCACGGTGCGCACCTGCCCCACCTGCGGCGGCACCGGTAAGGTGATCACCGACAAGTGCACTGCCTGCGGCGGCACGGGCCGGGCACGGAGGCGGCGCACAGCGTCGGTCAAGGTGCCCGCTGGCATCGACAACGGCCAGACCATCGTGATGAACGGCCAGGGAGAGCCGGGCCGCAACGGCGGACCCAACGGCGATCTGTACATTCAGATCACCGTGCGTCCCCACAAGCTGTTCAAGCGCGACGGCATCAACCTGCACCTGGACCTGCCCATCTCCTTCACCCAGGCAGCCCTGGGCGCGGACATCGAAGTGCCCACCCTGGGCGGCGGCAAAACCACCGTGCATATCCCCGAGGGCACCCAGAACGACGCAGAGATCCGCCTGAAGGGCCAAGGCGTCCAGCAGCTGCGCTCCACCTACCGGGGCGACATGATCCTGCATGTGCGGGTGGAAATCCCCCGCCGCATGACGGAAAAGCAAAAGGAGCTGCTGCGCCAGTTCGAGGACATTTCCTCCGGCAAGGAATACGAAACCCGCAAGAGCTTCCTGGACAAGGTCAAGGAGTTGTTCAACGGCTGACCGGACAAAGAAAAACCAGTTCAGCGCATTCGCGCCGGGCTGGTTTTTTTGTTGATTCGTCATGATTCAGTTAAGCCGATTTCAAGCGCGAAATCAACCTTGTCATCCCGAGCGAAGCCGAACAAGAGGCGAGGCGGAGTCGGGGGACCTGAGAAAGACGCATTCAGGCAAGCAGCGCTATACCAAGCTTGCAGATCCCTCGACTCCGTTCCGCTCCCGCTCCACTCCGCTCGGGATGACAATGTTACTTTCATACTTTACAGCAATTCGACGGAATAGTTACGTTGATATTGCTGATTCTGCGTCGGTTTCCGCCATCAGATCCGCCAGGGTGATGCCGTCAAAAAACTGCTGAATCATGTCGTTCAGTTTCTTCCACATGGGCAGGGTGGCGCATTTTTCCGCCCGAGGGCAGGATTCCGCGCCGTTTTCCAGGCAAGCCACAGGAACCAGGTCGCCCTCTGTCAGCCGCAGGATGGTGCCCACAGTATACTCCTCCGGGGCTTTGGTGAGGCGATAGCCGCCGCCCTTGCCGCGGATGCCCACCAGCAGCTTTTCCCGTACCAGCCCTTTCAGCACGCTCTCCAGATATTTTTCCGAAATATCCTGCCTTTCGGCAATTTCTTTCAGCGGCAGGTAGCCTTCCTTTCCCTGCTGCGCCAAATCCACCATCACCCGCAGGGCGTAGCGCCCCCGGGTGGAAATCATGATCATGCGCTTTCTTCCTCTTATTGCTTTTATTTTCCGGTGAACATCCAGTCAATGGCTTTCGCGATATACTCCCTCCAGAATACCATGTCGTGCACGCCTTTGCCCTCGTGGTACTCGTGCGCGATCTTTTCCTTTTCCAGGAAGCGGTGGAACGCTCGGTTGTTTTCGATCAGGAAGTCCTCCGTGCCGCAGGCCATATAAATGTCCGGCAGCTTTTTCTTGGCCTTTTTCAGCTTGTGGGCCAGCACCTCAGGATTGCAGTCCCGCGTTTCGACGGTTTCCAGATCGCCGAAGCACTCATGGTAATAATCGTAGTTCGCCACGCCGTTGTCCTCGCCGGGCTTCATGTGGGCGATGCCGTGCACGATCAGGGCGGAGGACAGCGCCGCTGCTTTGCCGAAGGTTTCGGGATACGCCAGGGCGGTATGCAGC
Organism: uncultured Eubacteriales bacterium; assembly: GCA_900320085.1. Taxonomy (GTDB): domain Bacteria; phylum Bacillota; class Clostridia; order Christensenellales; family Aristaeellaceae; genus RUG563. Next base: position 19,650 of record ONRC01000024.1, on the reverse strand, counting down.
GCGCCGAAACCGCCCATGGACAGGCCCGCGATGAACGTATCCTTGGGCGTGCGGGCCAGATTGAAGGTCTTGCGCACATAGTTTACCAGCTCCACCCCCACCAGCGTCTGGTAAGCGTGGCCGGTGGACAGGCCGTCCAGATAAAAGCCGTTCTCAGTGGTGGGCATCACGATGGCGAAGTTGTATTTTTCCGGCAGACCTTCCGGCACCCAGTTTCCCGCTTTTCCGGTGTAGCCGTGCAGCAGGAACAGGGTGGACATGGGCTTATCCTCTTTTGGTTCCCGCTGATCATTGGGGATGAGCATCTCAAAGGACGTCTGGCGGCACAGGGCTTTGGAAAAATATTCAATGCGGTAATACGCCATGCATATGCTCCTTTCTGCTTCGGCACAAAAAGTATTGCTGATCCTATTATACAGGATGTACTTCAAAGAAGCAACAGGATTTTACCAGGATCAAATACAGATGAAAAACAGTTTTCGCCTTGACAATCAAAGGAAATTGGTTTATTATGCAAATAACCTATTTGAAAGGTAGGTAATTCAATTGAAAGATACCGTTCTTTCCTTCCCATGGTTTTCGCCGCTTCGGCCGGGGCTGCGCTGGCGCTGTTGACATTTTCTTGCCACAGACCGAAATGAAGTGTATAATAGACCGCGAAAAGAAGAAGGAGGATATAACAATGAGCCGTATTTATACTTCCGCTGACCAGCTGATCGGCGGCACGCCGCTGCTGGAGCTGACCCATATTGAAGAAAAAGAAAACCTGAAAGCCAAGGTGCTGGTAAAGCTGGAATACTTTAACCCCGCCGGATCGGTGAAGGACCGCATCGGCAAGGCCATGATCGACGACGCGGAGAAGAAGGGATTATTAAAGCCCGGCGCTGTGATCATCGAGCCTACCTCCGGCAACACCGGCATCGGCCTGGCCGCCGTGGCTGCCGCCCGGGGCTACCGCATCATCCTGACCATGCCGGAAACCATGAGCGTGGAACGCCGCCAGCTGCTGAAAGCCTATGGCGCGGAAATCGTACTCACCGAAGGCGCGAAGGGCATGAAAGGCGCGATTGCCAAGGCGGATGAATTGGCGAAGGAAATCCCCGGCGCGTTCATCCCCGGCCAGTTCGTCAACCCCGCCAATCCCGCCGCCCACTACGCCACCACCGGCCCCGAAATCTGGCAGGACACCGATGGCAAGGTGGATATCTTCGTCGCGGGCGTGGGCACCGGCGGCACCGTGACCGGCACGGGCAAGTACCTGAAGGAGCAGAACCCGGCGGTGAAGGTGGTGGCCGTAGAACCCGCCTCCTCTCCTGTGCTGAGCAAGGGCGTCGGTGGGGCCCACAAGATTCAGGGCATCGGCGCGGGCTTTGTGCCGGATGTGCTGGATACGAAAGTGTATGACGAAATCATCCCTGTGGAAAACGACGACGCTTTTGCCACCGGCAAGCTGATCGGCCGGGCGGAAGGCGTGCTGGTGGGCATTTCCTCCGGCGCGGCGGCCTGGGCAGCCATTCAGCTGGCGAAGCGGCCCGAAAACGCGGGCAAGGTGATCGTGGCCCTGCTGCCCGACACCGGCGACCGTTACCTCTCCACCCCGCTGTTCGCAGACTGACCTAATGCTTCTCTCCTAAGATAAAGTCTTTGGAAAAACCGGAAAAGAATCCGAGGGAACAGAAATCTGTCTCCCTCGGATTCTTTTCCTGCTTTTGGGAGCTTGAAGTCCTCTGGCTTTCTATACTCCCAGCACGGCAGGCGATGCTTGTTCGCTTTGATGATACTGAACAGTTGCAAAAAAATATTATTTCCTGGGCGCGTAGGTGAAGGTGACGGAGAGGGTTTCGATGCGGTTCATGAGGGGATTGCTGCGGTCCAGCAGCGTGGCGGAAATGCCGGTCAGGTCGCCGTAGAGCACGCGGGCGGTATCCTTGCCCACGGCTTTTATGTTCACCCATTCGTTAAAGAGGTTGGTGCGGGTGCATTTGCCGTCGTCGGAGCAGGTGTAGTTCCGGCCCTTGAATTTGACGGGTTCGCCGTTGATCGTGCAGGACGTGATGTTGATGCAGTAGCCGGGGAATTTCTGTTCGCCGTTGGCAATGCCAATGGCGCTGAACGCGACGTTTTCGGCATAGCCCTTTTCCGTGCCGGTAAAGTCCAGGGCCACGGTGTATTCGCCCTGGCCGGTGATTTCCACATCGGTGGGCACGATACCGGGGGTGATGGCATCGGGGGTGTAGGTGTCCCCCACGCTGTAGCTCAGGGCCCAGCTGCCTTCACTGAACATGATCCAGGCGACGCAGGTATCTTCATTGACTTCCAAAGCGTCCTCCCGCAGGGTGGCGGGGGCGGCAGCGATGGTTTCATCCAGAGCTTGCCTGCCCGCCGCCGCGATGGCCGCGTAATCCCGTCCCTGTTCGGAGGCCGCGTTCCGTCCGGCGTAAACCGCCGCCATGTCCGGGTCCGTGATCTTCAATTCTTTCCGGACGAAGAACCCGCTGCAATCCCACAGGCAGGCGGTGAAGTCCAGCGCGTCGCAGCAGTCCAGGAAGGCCTTGTGATACTTTGCGGCGTTGGTTTTCATCACGCCGTCGCTGCCCGGCAGAGCACCGTATTCGCCGATGACCACGCCGTAGCCCTGGCTGACGAACTTGCCCATCTTGCTCAGGGTTTTATACATGGCGTCAAAGTCCGCCGCCTTGCCCCACAGGGTGGCCCCCGCCGCGCTGGACGCGCCGCAGTAGCTCCAGGGGTCGTAGTAATGCACCGACACCATCAGCTTCTTTTCCGCCGTGTCCTTGGGCATCTGGAAGCGGCTGTCGAAGGTCTGGTCGATGTTGGTGCCATAGCCCGCGATCAGCAGGAAGCGGGAAGCATTGTTGCCGCCGGTGGCGCGGACGGTGTCCACAAACGCCTGGTTGACCCGGTTGGTCAGGGCGTAGCGCTCGTTGTCCGGCAGATAGGACAGCACGGAATCCCGGGCGTAGCAGGGGGAATTTTCGTCAAACCGCGCGCCTAATTCCTCGTTGGCGCTTTCAAAAATCAGATAATCGGAGTAGTCCCGGAAATACTCCGCGATCTGCCGCCACATGCCCTGATAGGCTTCCATGGCGAAGGCTGCGGTTTCCTGGCTTTCCGAGCCGAACATGCCCCACCAGCCGCCGTCCCAGTGGTCATTGAGGATCACATACATGCCCGCGTTCCGGGCATAGTCCACGATCTCCTTCACCCGGGCCAGGTAGGCCGGGTCGAGGGTGTAATCCTTCATCTCATAGGGCATGGCGGTGGCGTTGGTCATCCAGGCCACGGGGATGCGGATGGTGTCAAACCCGGCTTCCTTCATGCCGGTCAGCATGGCCTGGGTGGTCACGGGCTGGCCCCAGGCGGTTTCATATACCGCTGGGTCGTCGGCGTAGCGGCCCCGGGTGTTGTCGCAGGCTTCCATGGTGTTGCCCAGGTTGATGCCATTGCCCATGAGCCGGGTGGCTTCCACGGCGGTTAATGCTTCCCGCACTGTTCCGTCATCGCCGGAAGTGCCGCCTTCCGCCAGCGCGGGCAGGCAGGCGCAGAGCATCAGCAGGGTCAAAAAAAGACAGATCATTTTTTTCATTTCGTTCCGTCCTTCCCTTTTTTCTGAAAAGACCCCCTTCCTTGCCGAAAGGGGGCCGGGGATTGGCAGCAGGGCTATCGTTTATTGCATTTTCGAATGAAGAAAATAATTACGAAAACAAGAAACAAAACCAAATTATGTAGGGGCGGATATCATCCGCCCGAACGTTAAATCAACCAGAATGAGTAAAAATGAAGCATGATGTTTGATCGACAGAGCGGGCGGATAATATCCGCCCCTACATTTATCCATGGATTTGCAGCGTGCTGATTTTGTAAACGATTGCCCTGGGATTGGCAGGCTGATCAGTTGACCAAAGCAGCCTGGGCCTGCTGGGCCGCCCAGCACAGAGCCGCCTGCTCCTCGCACCAGGCCACGCAGTCCTGGTAGCCGTAGGCGTTGCAGTCCTTGATCATCTGGTTCAGGTGGAAGTTGAATTCGCCGTCGTTCTTGGCGTAGATGGCGCGCCAGGAATAGGTCTTGACCGCGGTCTGAATCTGGCTCCATTTGGTGTCCAGCACCTGGTCGCGCTTGGCGGGGGCGTAGGTGCCCTTGTCCAGCATCACCTTGTAGGGGTGCTTTTCCAGATACTGCTGGGTGGAAGCCGCGCCCGCCCAGTCGCACCAGGCCTGCTGGATGGGCCGCAGGTCGGCGCTCAGCACGCTGACCCAGCCTTCCTTATCCAGGGTTTCGGTCTTTTTGCTGTCGGGGTTCTGCTGGCTGGCTGTCAGGGTGGTATTGTTGATTTGCAGCGCGCCGTCGTTATAGGTGCCGCTCTGGGGATATTCCTTGCCAGTGCGCGGGCCGATGAGGGTGGTGCCCGTCATATCGAAGGCGGGGTCCGCGCTGGTCTTTTTGCCCAGCTCGGTAAAGTACGCGCCGCCCTCTTCGTCGTAGTCCCAGGTCAGGCCCTTGGGGCCGTACCACATGGTCAGGCTGCCTTCGGGGGTGGCCAGGTAATCGATGATCGCCAGGCACAGCTCGGGGTATTCGGCGTCCGCGCCGACGCTCCAGATGCGGTTGCCGCCGGTCAGCGACAGGCCGTAGGAAATGGGCGTGGCTTCGTCGGGCACCAGGGTGTACATGTACTTGCCGGCGTCCAGGTGTTCGGCGGTGTTGTAGATGGCGGAGCCCGCGTAGTTGAAGATGCTCCAGAAGGTGCCGCCCGCCTTCACCTTTTCACCCATGGTGGAATAAGTCTGGCTGGCGGAGTTGGGGTCCAGCAGGCCTTCACGGTAGAGCTGGTTGAAGAATTTCAGGCACTGGATGTACAGTCCATCCGGCTCCAGGCAGCCCTGGAACTGGCCGTTTTCAGTGTTGATCAAGCCCAGTTCAAATTCGTCCCAGCCGAAGTAGGCGGTAGCCAGGGCCTTCACGTACATCACCATGTTGCCGTCCCAGTCGGGCCAGATGGACACGGCGTAGGTTTCGTTGCCGTTTTCATCCGTGGGGCACAGCTCCTTCATCTGCTTGAACAGGTCGATCATGGCGTTCAGGTCCTTCACCTCGGGGCAGCCCAGCTGCTGGTACAGATCCCAGCGCACGTCCCAGGTGTAGAAGAAGTTTTCATGGCTGCCCGCTTTCAGCGCCACGTTGTGGCCGAAGCCGTGCACCTTGCCGTCCTGGTTCTTGGCGCGGTTCGCTTCCAGCGCCATCTGGTAGTTTTCCCACAGGTAGGGGGCGTACTCCGCCGCCAGATCGTCTTCTTCCCAGTCCAGCAGCAGGCCCTGGCTTACCGCATCCTGGTACTTGTCGCCGTCCGCGCCCCAGACCACGATGTCGCCCAGGTTGCCGCTCTCCATGCGGGTGGCATAAGTGCCGTCCGAATCGGGAATAATGTTGATCTTCACGTTGAACTTGTCCAGCAGCAGATCGGCGCTCCAATGCGCCTGGATACCGCTGTAATTCGCCAGCTGGCTGTACACGTTGATCGTGATGGGCTCGCCGTCGTATACGCCGATGTCCTCCAGCTTGGCGTAGATGTCCTCGTCCTCCGCCATCGCGGGCACCGCCGCTACGCTCAGCAGCAGCGTCACCGCCAGCAGGAAAGCAAGCAGTTTCTTCATGAACAAAACCTCCTCATCTCTTTATAAAAGCTACTTCATTTACATGGAAGGAGAACGGCGGGGCTTTGCCCCGTACCCCACCAGGGGCCTGAGGCCCCTGGACCCGCAACAGCGGATGAAATTTGAAAGAATAAATCCAATTGGTTCCCGCTGATACGGGAAGGAACGCGGAAACCCACCCGGATGCTTTGCATCCGGGGAAAGCCAGGGAATCATCCGCAGGGGAAAGTTTACTTTCCCCCTCGGATGTTCCCGGGCTTTCTTGGGCCAGAAGCCATCAAACTTTTCGTAACCCCAGCGCGGCAGGCAAACATTGTCGATTTTCCCGACTACGTTATATCGCCATGTGCGGGTCCAGGGGGATCATCCCCCTGGCGCAGGTCTGGGGGCGCGCAGCCCCCAGCGTACCCTTTAGCCCTTCACCGCGCCGAGCATGATGCCCTTGACGAAGAAACGCTGCATGAAGGGATAGACCAGCAGGATGGGGATGATGCTGACCATGGACACGGTGTACTGGATGACGCGCTGGTTCAGCATGCTTTGGGCGGCCTGTTCGCTGATGGTGCCGCCCTGGCTCATCATAGCGCCCAGGTTGCTGGAGGAATTGAGGTAGATGTACAGCCGGTGCTGGAGGGTGTAGAGGTCGGGCCGGTTGTTCATCAGCAGCAGGGAATCCTGGAAGGAGTTCCAGTTGCCCACCGCGCCGAAGATGGCGATGGTGGCCAGGATGGGCACGCTGAGGGGCAGGATGATTTTGAGCCAGACCTTCAGGGTGGACGCGCCGTCAATGACCGCGCTTTCCTCCAGGGAAGAAGGAATGGACTCGATGTAGGTTTTCACCAGGATGATGTTGTAGGGGGCCACCATGCCGGGAATGATGTAGGCCAGGAAATTGTCGGTCAGACCCATCATGAGCATGTTCATGTACCAGGGCACCAGGCCCGCGTTAAAGTACATCGTGACCACCAGGAAGCGGTACCAGAAGGAGCGCTTCCACATCTTCTGCTTGGTGACCAGATAGCCCGCCCAGGCGGAGGTGATCACCATCAGGGCCGTGCCCAGGAGGGTGCGGGCCACCGTGACCAGCACGGAGGAGCCCAGGTCCTGCACGTTTTGCAGCGCCACATAATTGCTTACTTGTACGCCAAAAACCGGGTTGCCCTCGGCGTTTTTCAGCATCGGGAAGAAGTTTACCCGCCCGCTGGTGACCAGGTCGTTATCCGAAATGGTATTGATGAGCAGGTAGTAGAAGGGGAAGATGCAGATGAAGGTGAAAATACAGAAGAAGATGATGACCGCGATATCGAAGATCCAGTCCCCGGTGGTGCGCTTGATATGCTGGGGAGCGTTCTGTTCTTTTTTGCTCATTGCCTTCGCCTCCCCTTATATGATGCTTTCGCCGCGAATGGTCTTGGAAATGCCGTTCGCCGCGAAGAGCAGCGTGATGCCGATCAGGGACTTGGAAATGCCCACCACGGTACTGAGGGAGATCCGGTTCTGGCCGATACCGATGTTGTACACGTACAGGTCCAGGACCTCGATCACGTCCTTGTTCATAGCGTTGGAGAACACCAGGTATTGCTCCATGCCGTTACTCAGGATGCCCGCGATGCTCATGAGCAGCATGACCATGTAGGTGGGCGTCAGGCCGGGAATGGTGATGTGCCAGATGCAGCGGAAGCGGTTCGCGCCGTCCACCTTTGCGGCCTCACACAGCTGCTGGTCGATGCCCGCAATGCCCGCGATGTATACGATGGCGCTCCAGCCAACGCCCTTCCAGGTGCCCCACAGCAGCATTTTCAGCCACGTGTGGTCGGCGACCTGGAGATAGTTGGTGTTCGCCCCGGCGACGTGCATCACGTTCGTTAAGAAGCTGTTGATAAAGCCGTCGGTGGAGAAAATGCAGATGGCGATGGCGTACACCAGCACCCAGGAAATGAAGTTGGGGATGGTGGTGAAGGTCTGCACAAAGCGCTGGAACTTGGTGGAGCGCACCTCCGCCAGCAGCACGGCGAAGGCGATGGGCAGCCAGGAGGTGGCGATGCCCAGGCCGCTCATCACCAGCGTGTTGCGCAGCACGCGGATCAGATCCTTCGTGGTGGCGGGGTCGGAGAACAGGAAGCTGAACCACTTGAAGCCCACGTAGTTGTCCGGGCCGATGCTGCCGCCGGGCGTGTAGTCAAAGAACGCAAAGCGCCAGCCCCAGATGGGCAGGTAAGCAAAGATCAGCGTCAGCAGGATCACCGGCAGCATCATCAGGAACAGCCGGTATTTTTCGTCCATTTCCATCTTCACGGCGGGGTCGGTTTCCTTTTCCGTGGTCAGGAACGCGATCAGTGCCGTCAGGAACAGCAGCCCCGCGAACGCGCAGAACACCCAGAACCCGCCGGGGATCATCATGTTGATTTTGTCCAGCTTGTCCACTTCTTCGCCGTGGGCCACCATTTTGTTATAGGAAAGCCGGATCAGCAGCAGGCCTGCCGCCATCACCGGCGCGCCGATGAGCGGGAACACAAAGCCGCGCCGCCGCATTCTGCGGTTGCCCAGGCTCATGCAGCCGCCCACGCCGCAGAGGATCACGCCCAGCATCACCACCACGCAGGCGATCATGAGCAGGGTGATGTCCGCGTCCTGAATCCACTGGGAGCGCAGGATGCGGCCCATGCTGTTGGTGATGGTGCCGTAGCTGACGCCGTTGGTGAACAGACTGGCCGACGCGTTGATTTTTTCACTGACGCGGCCCGGATTGGCGGGCGGGAAAAACATGGCGATCCCGGCCAGCAGCGCCGCGATGCGGAACACCCACAAGGGCATCCGGCGGCTCAGGGGCATGTCCTCGCCCTGAAGCGCGCGTTGAGGGGCAGACACCATGCGTTCATCACTTCCTCGTTTGGTTTATCTTTGATACATAGACAGCGCTTTAAGTAAAGAACTCAAGTAGAAAAACAGATTTCCAAAGGCCTTCCCCTGGCAGGGGAAGGTGTCAGGCGCGGAGACAAGTCAGAAAATGTAATCAAGTAACTTCGCGCCTGACGGATGAGGTTTTCCTCCTTGTTTCATGTTCACATATGATCGGGTGAGTTCACCTCATCCGAGCCGCGCGAAATCACTTGTTTTCTCTCTCGATCATGGTTCCGCGCGGCCCACCTTCCCCTCCGAGGGGAAGGCTTTTCGGGTAACCTGTTCCGACACAAAAGCGTTTTTCAGTGTTTTCTTTCCATCACCAATTGCTGACGGTAAAGCTGATGGCCACGGTTTCATTCGCGCCGGGCACGGTCCAGGTGATGGCGGGCGCGGCGGCCTGGTTGTAGGTGTCGATGATCTTGATGGCGACGTTTTCGCCGGTGGTATCGACCTCGGTATATTCCTGGGTCGCGCCGGAACCGAACTTCACCTTCACGTTATCGATGGTCAGGAAGCCGTCGTTGATCAGCTTGCTGGGGATGTTGGTGGACACGAAGAGCATGTTGTAATCGGCGGTGGCGCCCATGCCCATATCGCCGGTGGTGAAGGACACGGTGTATTCGCCGTCGCCCTTGATTTCAGCGTCCACGAAGGTGCCGCCGTAGTCCACCGCGTTGTTGTCGGCGTCCCAGCCGGTCAGGCGGTTGAAGAATTCAGGATTCGCAAGACCATAGCTGGCTTCGTCCCAGCTGTTGCGGAACACGTAGGTGTCCTTGCCCTGCACGCCGATGTAGGCGTTGAAGCCGTTCTGCTTGAGGGCGTCCGCTTCCTCCTGGGTCAGGGGCGCTTCCTCGTCCTTGGCGATGGGCTTGCCGTAGATGAAGTTAAAGGTCACTTCGATGGACTTGAAGGCGGCGAAGGCTTCCTTGTCCACGATCACAGGAGCAGCGCCTTCCAGGTCGCCGTCAGCGCGGCGGGCGTCGGCAGGCAGCTCGCTCACCCATTCGTTGTAGATGTTTTCGCGGGTTTCAATGCCGTTGTCGGAAGAGGTGTAGCCCTTGCCGATTTCAATGGGTTCGCCGTTGACCTTGATTTCGGTCACGTCGATGAAATAGCCGTTGAAGGTCTTTTCGCCGTTCGCAATGCCCACGGCGGCGAAGGCCAGGCCCTGGGCTTCCTCGTCCAGCTCGATGCCCACGGTGTAGGTGCCGGGGCCGGCGATTTCGGCGGTGGTCACCTTGCCGGGATACTCGTTGCCGTCATACCAGAACTGGTTGGCCCACGCGCCGTCGGCATACATGAGGTAAGCCACGTCGGTCACGGGCAGGAGGGAGAAGTCGATTTCAAAGCTCTTGACCGCGGCGAACAGTTCCTTGTCCACGATGATGGGCTTCACATCGTCCACCTTGCCGTCGAAGGAGCGGGCGTCGGCAGGCACTTCGCTGACCCATTCGTTGTAGATATTCATGCGGGTTTCCACGCCGTTGTCGGAGGAGGTGTAGCCCTTTTCAAAGGCAATTTCCTCGCCGTTCACGCGCATGGCATTGATCTTGATGTACGCGCCGGGATAGGTCTTTTCGCCGTTCACGATGCCGAGGGCAGTGAAGGCCAGGCCCTGGGCTTCCTCATTGAATTCCAGGCCCACGGTGTAATCGCCGAAGCCGTTGATGGTGGCGGTCTTGGCGGTCACGGGATATTCGTTGCCGTCATACCAATACTGGTTGGCCCACGCGCCGTCGGCATACATGATGTAGGCGGTGTCCACGCCATACTGGTGGAGGATGAAGTCGATTTCGATGGTCTTGACCGCGGCGAACAGCTCCTTGTCCACGATGATGGGCTTGGCGTCGTCGGTCTTTCCGTCAAAGGAACGGGCATCCTTGGGCAGTTCGGAAACCCATTCGTTGTAGATGTTCATGCGGGTTTCCACGCCGTCGTCGGAGGAGGTGTAGCCTTTTTCAAAGGCGATTTCCTCGCCGTTCACACGGATGGCTTTCAGCTCGATGGTGTAGCCGGGCAGCAGGGTTTCGCCGTTCTTGATGCCCAGAGCGGTGAAGGCCAGCCCCTGGGCTTCCTCGTTGAATTCCAAGCCTACGGTGTATTCGCCCGCGCCGTTGATTTCGGCGGTGGTGGCTTTTACGGGATACTCGTTGCCGTCATACCAGAATTGGTTGGCCCACGCGCCGTCGGCGTACATGATGTAAGCCACGGGCGCGGCGGTTTCCTCCGCCATGGCGGGCACGATGGCCAGCGCGCTCATCATCAGCGCCAGGCACAGGATGACACTCAGAGTCTTTTTCATGATGCTTCCTCCTTTAAATTGTGTGCTTTGTGTATCGCTTCCGCCGTTTGGCGGGTTAGCTTCTCGTTTCTTGCGGTGATCCGCTTTCAAGGACACTTAAAAACACTATCCAAAAGCCTTCCCCCTCGCAAGGGGGCCGCAGCGCCCGGGAATCAGTCCAGTGGACTGATTCCCGCGAAGGCCGGGCGGCAGCCCCGGATGGTTTCAGGCGCGGAGCCAAGATAGAAAGTGTGGTCAAGTCAATTCGCGCCTGACGGATGAGGTGCTCCTCCCTGTTACATGTTCACAGATTATCGGGTGAGTTCACCTCATCCGAGCCGCGCGAAGCCGCTTGATTTCTCTCTCGTTCTTGGTTCCGCGCGGCCCACCTTCCCCTGCGAGGGGAAGGCTTTTGGAAAAACGTTTCGTGATTTAAGGTACTTTTCACTTAACATGGTTAAGAACTGCCCCCAGCGTTTCCCCCGGCAGCAGGGCGGCGGGAATCACCGTTTGGGTGGGCCGGTGGGTGTCCGGATTCTCAATGGCGTCCAGCAGTTGAGTAATGGCCTGCCTGGCAATCGCCGGGGCGTCCTGCCGCACGGTGGTCAGGCGCGGACGCATCATCTGGCCCATGCGGATACCGTCGCAGCCCGTCAGGCTCACGTCCTGCGGCGCCCGCAGGTTCAGCTCCTCCAGCGCCGACAGCGCGCCCAGGCAGCTGAAATCGTCGGGGCACAGGATGCAGGTAGGCGGTTCCTTTGCCTCCATCAGCGCGCGCACGTCCTTCGCGCAGGCGGCGGGATCGTGGAAATGTCCTTCCCGCACGTATTCCGCCGGGACCCGCGCCCCCAGCTCGGCGCATTGCTTGTAAAACCCCGCCAGGCGTTCCCGGGTGACCACGCTGTCCTCCCCGTGGATATAGGCGATTTTCCGGTGTCCCAGGTCCCAGGCCGCCCGCACCAGCGCTTCCATCCCGGCGCGGTTGTCGTTCATCACGCAATCGCAGCCCTCGTAAGCGTGGTCGATCACCACGGTGGGGACGCTGTCCGCCACCAGGCGCATCACGTCCGCCGAATTGAAATCCGTCTGCACCACGATCACGCCGTCCAGGCTGCGCCGCCGGACGCGCTCGCAGTAGGTGCCTTCCTCGTTCTGATGGGAGGAGCGGCGGATGAAGGTCAGGTCGTAGCCCTGAGCTTCCGCGTCAAAGCGCAGTTCGTTGAGCAGCAGGCTGAAATACTCATGATCCATCCTGTCCTCGTACAGAATACCGATGTTATAGGAGCGGCTGGTTTTCAGCGTGCGGGCCGCGGCGTTGGGCACATAACCCATTTCCTTGGCTTTCTGGCGGATGTAGGCGGTATTCTTTTTGTCCGGGTTCGTGCGCCCATTGAGCGCGCGGGAAACCGTGGCGGCAGAGACGCCGCAGGTCAGCGCGATATCTTTTAACTTGACCATGAGCGTTTCCACCTCCAGTTTTTCGACGGTATGAAAATTTGCAATCGTTTGCATTTCCAATATACTCGCATTCCCGAAAAATGTCAACAGGAAATTTGTGTGTTTTGTTTGTTTTTTTGCCCGAAATTGTAAATACAAAAACAGCGGTTCAGCTTTCCGCGGCAGCAGCGAAAGAAAGCCGGCAAAAAATGCAAACGTTTTCTTTCAAGCGGAATGTAAAATTGAAAGTATTTTTTCAGGCTTGCGAAAAATCCATATCTCGATTATACTGAAACAAAGCAAAACAGGAAAGGAAGCGTTTGTTTCATGCAGGTTCAGGAACGTTTTTTGCGGTATATCGACATCGACACTACCAGCGACGAAGCCTGCGCGGAGTGCCCGTCCTCCAAAAATCAATGGGTGCTGGCGTGGGAACTGGAAAAGGAAATGAAGGAGCTGGGGCTTTCTGACGTGCGGGTGGACGAGCATTGTTATGTGTACGGCTTCATTCCGGGGAACGCGAAAAATGCCCCGGCCATCGGCCTGATCGCCCACATGGACACCTCCGACGCCGTGCCCGGCGGGCCGATGCACCCGCGCATCCTGCGGTATGATGGCTGCGACGTGGTGCTGAACGCGGAAAAAGGCATCGTGATGAAGGCCGCGGATTATCCTTCTCTGACCGACAAAGTGGGCAAAAACCTGATCGTGACCGACGGCACGACGCTGCTGGGCGGCGACGACAAAGCGGGCGTGGCGGAGATCATGACCTTCTGTGAATACGTGCTCACCCATCCCGAATATAAGCACGGCAAGATCTGCGTGGGCTTCACCCCGGATGAGGAAATCGGCCGGGGCGCGGATCTGTTCGACGTGATCGGCTTCGGTGCGGACTTTGCCTACACCCTGGACGGCGGCAGGGCAAGCGAAATGGAATATGAAAACTTCAACGCCGCCTCCGCCCGGGTGATCGTGCACGGCTTTTCCATTCATCCCGGCAGCGCGAAGGACAAAATGCGCAACGCCATCCGCCTGGCCATGGAGTTTGACGCCATGCTGCCCGCCTCCGAACGGCCCGAGCACACCGAGGGCTATGAGGGCTTCTACCACCTGAACGATTTCACCGGCGAAGTGCAGCGGGCCGAATTGCGCTATATCATCCGCGACCACGACAAGCAGAAATTTGAACAGCGAAAAGAGCGCATTCAGAAAATCACTGCCTACCTGAATGAAAAGTACGGCGAAAACACCTTTGAAGTGACGGTAAAAGACAGCTATTTCAACATGAAGGAAAAGGTGCAGCAGAAGCCCGAGGTGGTGGAACGCGCCGTGAACGCCATCCGTGCCTGCGGCCTGACCCCCGCCTGCGTGCCCATCCGCGGCGGCACCGACGGGGCCACGCTGTCCTATAAAGGGCTGGTGTGCCCCAACCTGGGCACCGGCAGCTACAACCACCACGGCGTGTTTGAATACGCCTGCGTGCAGGAAATGGAAACCATGGTGGAGATCGTGAAAAAGATCGTGGAGGCGAAATAAGGAACGGAGGGCTTGTGATGCTGAACAATGAAACGGTAAAAAACGGGCTGCACCGCCTTTCCCAGCCGAAGGGCCCCGCGCTTGCCTGGCAGGAAGCCAGCGGGATGGGCGTGGTGGAACAGGACGGGCTGTATTTCAAGGATTTGGAGCGCACCGGAAAACTGGTGCCTTACGCGGACTGGCGGCTTTCTCCCGAGGAGCGGGCAAAGGATTTGGCTTCCCGCCTGGCCCCGGAGGAAATCGCGGGGCTGATGCTGTATTCCCCGCACCAGATGGTGCCGCCCCGGCAGGGCGGGATGTTTTCCGGCACGTTTGACGGGAAAGCCTGGGAGGCGTCCGGCAAAGAAAAATATGCCCTGTCCGACCAGCAGCTGGAGTTTTTGGAGCAACGCCACATCCGCCATATCCTGATGGTGGCGGTGGACGACGCCGCCACCGCTGCCCGGTGGAGCAACAATTTGCAGGGCCTGGCGGAACGCCTGCCCCACGCCATCCCGGTGAACATCTCCTCCGACCCCCGCAGCGGCGCGAAGAAAGCCATGGTGGAATTCAAAACCGTCGGCAGCGACGTGAGCAAGTGGCCCGAGGGCGTGGGCTTCGCCGCCTGCTTCGACCCCGATGTGGTGAAGCAGTTCGCCCACGACGCTTCGCTGGAATACCGCGCCTTGGGCATCACCACCGCCCTGGGCCCCCATATCGACCTGTGCACCGAGCCCCGCTGGATGCGCTTTGCCGACACCCTGGGCATGAAAACCGAGGACGTGAAAAAGCTGGTCAGGGCTTACTGCGACGGGATGCAGACCACCGACGGCGCGCCGGACGGCTGGGGCCGCGGCAGCGTGAACACCATGGTGAAGCACTGGCCCGGCGGCGGCACCGGCGAGGGCGGACGCGACGCGCACTATGCCTTTGGCGAATACGCGGTCTATCCCGCGGACAACGCCGCCGAACACGAAAAGCCCTTCACCGAGGCCGCGTTCAAGCTGGACGGGCCGACCAAGTGCGCTTCCGCCGTGATGCCGTATTACACCGTGTCCTGGGGCCTGGACAAAAAGAACGGCAAGAACGTCGGCAACTCCTACAGCGAATACATCATCAAGGACCTGCTGCGGGAAAAATATGGCTTCTCCGGCGTGGTGTGCACCGACTGGGGCATCACCCAGGACCCCGACCCGCAGATCGACGCCTTCGGCAGCCGCTGCTACAACATGCAGCAGTACACCGAACCCGAGCGGATGCTGATTGCCATCCTGAACGGCGTGGATCAGTTCGGCGGCAACGACGACCCGAAGCCCGTGCTGGAAGCGTACAGGCTGGGCTGTGAAAAGCTGGGCGAGGAAGCCATGACCAAACGGATGCGGGAATCCGCCGCCCGGCTGCTGGTCAATATTTTCCGCTGCGGCCTGTTTGAAGACCCCTACCTGGACCCCGAAGCCTCCGCGAAGCTGGTGGGCTGCGAGGCGTTCCGCGCTCACGGAGAGGAAGCCCAGCGCAGAAGCGTGGTGCTGCTCAAGAACCGCCCCGGCTGTCTGCCGCTGAAGGAGGGCCTGAAAATCTTTGTGCCCAAGCGGCACATCTGCCCCACCAAGAGCTTCATCCGCACCGACCTGCCTGCCCGTGACGAAGATCCTGTGAGCGACGAGCTGATCGCCGCATACGGCGTGCGGGTAGCGACCCCCGAGGAAGCGGACGCGGCCATCGTGTTTGCCGAAAGCCCGACCTGCAACGCCTATTCCAAAGAGGACGCGGAAAACGGCGGCAACGGCTATCTGCCCATCACCCTGCAATACCGCCCCTATACGGCGAAGAACGCCCGGCCCGTCAGCATCGCGGGCGGCGATTTCCGCGAGCCCTTCACCAACCGCAGCTATCAGGGCAAGACCAACACCGCCTACAACGAAGCCGACCTGGACAACATCCTTGCCTGCCGCAAAGCCATGGGCGGCAAGCCCGTGATCGTGGTGGAAACGCTGAGCAACCCCATGGTGGTTTCCGAATTTGAACGGGAAACCGACGCCCTGCTGGCTGAGTTCGGCGTCTCCCGCGCCGCCGTGCTGGACGTGATCTTCGGCCGCTACGCGCCTAAAGGCCGCCTGCCCGTGCAGCTGCCCAAGGATATGGACACCGTGGAACGCCACTGCGAGGACAAGGCCCTCGACCTGGAACCGCATGTGGATGAATTCGGCCGTTCTTACGACTATGGATTTGGGATCAGTTATGACGGAAAACCGCTGTCAGTATGATTGAAAGGGAGAATGCTGGGGGCTGCGCACCCCCAGACCTGCGCCAGGGTCCTGAGGGTCCGCAACCTCAATCGTCGCAAGTCCGCTTGATGCGGACATTGCTCGTTTCGGTTGATCTCAGCACGGACAGAACATCCGCCACAGGCGGCTGTCCGTGCTTCGTCCCTGGACCCGCAACTGGCGAAATAACGTAGTGGGGAGTATCAACAGCCTCCGCCTGACGCGCTGGGGTGACGAAAAGTTTGAGGGCTTCTGGCCCAAGAAAGCCTGGGAACATCCGAGGGGGAAAGTAAACTTTCCCCTACGGATGATTCCCTGGCTTTCCCCGGATGCAAAGCATCCGGGTTGGCGGCTTCGCCGCCGGGCCAAAAGCACAACGGCGCCAAGTCAATCTTCCGGGTTCCTTCTCATATCAGCGGGAACCAAATTTCATTTACCAGTTCAAACTACATCCGCTATTGAGGTCCAGGAGATGAAATCTCCTGGTGCAGGTGCACGAGGGACGAACCGCCGATGACCGCCTGTGGCGGAAATCTCATCGGCGGTGAGATCAGCCGAAACGAACAATCTCTCCTGTGGAGAGTTGCGACGATTGAGGCTGCGGATCGCACAGGCCCTCGCCCCGTCGTTACCCTTGGCATTTGGAAGATGAATGGTCTGATCATGCTATGGCGTTCGTGTTCTGAGCAATAATCCCGCCAGTTCACAAAAAAGCGTCAGCCCATGCCCGGCCATGCTGGCGAAGGCCGCGCCGTAAATGCCGCACGTCGGCGTCCATTGCCAGGTGCACAGCAGCGTGGCAGCGGCCCCCAGCAGCCCGGCAAATAACGACCGTTTTTGCAGGCCCAGGCCCGTCATCAGACCGTTCACCGTCTGCTGGGCGGGCAGCAGCACCGCCAGCGGCGCCGCCGCGCGAAGCAGCAGCGTCAGCTCGGGCAGGCGGTAAAACAGATTGGCGATATAAGGCGACAACACATACAGCCCGGCGGCGGCAAGCAGCCCCGTTCCCACCGCCACGGACAGCAGGCGGAAAGCCAGACGGTTTTCCGCCTGCTTTGTTTTGCACCGGGCCATGGCCGGACCGCCCACCGCCGCCAGCGCGCCGGAAATGAGGCAGGGCAGAAACATCAGCGGCATTGCCATCCCGCTGAACATGCCCAGTCTGCTCATGGCTTCCGCCCGGTCCAAGCCGTCGGCCATGAGGCGCAAAGGAATCACCACCCCGCACAGCGACCGCAGCGCCGTATGGCACAGCCGGTTCAGCAGCAGCGGCAGGCTGAGGGATAGCAATTGCTTCCGGACGCCCGGCAGCTGCGCGTCCCGGCGATACCCTGGGATTCTTCCGGCCATCGCCAGAATCACGATCAATCCTGCCGCTTCGCCCAAGGTGGAGGCCACGGCGGGCAGCGCCGCCCGGTATGCCACCGTCACCCGAGGCACCAGAAACGCCAGCGCGCCTACCACGCAAAGGCGCACGATTTGTTCCGCGCCTTCGCTGAGCGCCGGTGGCAGGGCCTTTCCCTGGCCGAAGAAATACCCGTCGTAAACGCTGGACATGCCCACCGTCAGCACACACGGCGCGAAAAACACCAGCGCGGGCAGGGTGCGCTCGTCCCCCAGCAGCCTGGCCAGCAAGGGAGATAAAAGCAAAAACAGCGGCGTGACCCACAGCCCCAGCCAGGCCGCCATCTGCCGCCCGGCATAGAGCGCGATTTGCCGCTGTTCCGTATTTTCCGCCTTGGCGGTCAGTCGGCTCACGGCGCTGGGCAGCCCCGCCGCCGCGGGCGTCAGCGCCAGCATGTGCGCGCCGGAGGCCAGCTCCGTCACCCCCAGCGCTTCCGCGCCCAGCAGCCGGGAAATCCACAGCCGCAGCCCAAACCCCATCGCCCGCACCAGCGCCCCGCAGCAGGCCGTGATCATCGCCTGCCGTTTCAGGCTTTCCTTTTTCATGCCCTCGCCTCCGCTTCCGTTCATCGTATGCGGAGGAATCGGGTTTTATTCTGTCGGTACTTGTCTGCGCTGAGTCAGCAGCGTTCTACTGCTTGTAAAGAGTCAATCTCAGAAATCAGGAATCAAATTGCTCATGCTCTGTTCTCTCTGTCAGCTTGTGAAATACGACGAAATCTCAAACAGTCCCATGCTCATTTCATTGATTTGTTTTCACTTACCTTTTCTTCTTGGGCGAGCATGATCCCGAACCAGAAGACCATGCTTTCGCTCATCAGACCGTTGGTGAACGCCATTCATTTGGGAAAACCGTTTTCCCGGTCATTTGCAAGTAAAACCAATACAAAAACGCTGGCAGCATCAGTCCCTCGTAAACGGGCAGCGCCTCCGCCGCGTATGCATTTCCGTGCATCCAGCCGGACTTATCAAGACAGTCCGGAAGCCGGGATATTCTGCGGAAGAAGAAAACTTCTATTTGAATAATGAAGCCACAGCATAGCTCCGGTAACCCAGCAGCGCTTTCGATCCCCGAGAAAGCGGAAGAAAGCGCTGTTTGGTTAAAGGGCAAATCTGCTTATACCACTGGCGGTTTTTTCTTACTCAGTCACGTCACTGTGAACTCTGTCCATTCGATATGATTGTACTGCATCACATCATCGGCCTTTTTCATGCCGCATTTTTCGTAGAAGGGCACGGCGTTTTCGTTGGCGATCAGATACACCGCGATATCCTTTTCCCCGCCGGCCAGTTGATGTGCTGTTTTCATCAGTCGTCTGCCGATGCCCTGGCGGGTATAATCCCTGTCCACCCCAAGATCGGTGATGTAGAGCCAATAGGCGTAATCCGTCAGGCCGAACAGCACGCCCACCAACAAGCCCTGTTCATTCCGCGCCGTCAGGCTGATGGAAACTGTATTTACAAGGCGGGCAATTCTTTCTTCAAAGCGTTCTTTGGGATACTGGGAGCCCAGGTCTGTGCGTTTGAGGAAGTCGATGTATTCCTCTGATGTGACCCGCTCTTCCTGAATTGTGATCGCAGGCGTCAGGAAATCATCCATGCTTATGTCCTCCTCACGAACTCCGCCATTTCCTTTTCCAAGAGGCGGAACACATTGGCGATCAGGTATCCGTCGGCGACCGCGTGATTCATCCGGACGCTGACGGTCATCAGCAGCCTTCCGCCTTCCTCGCGGTATTTTCCCCAGTTGATGATGGGGAGAAAGTAATCTGTATTCAAGTTGAACATCAAAAGGCTCCTCCGCTACCCGGCTCGCATTGATCTCTTCTGCGGGTGTACAGCCAAGCGCACGATACTGCATCGCTTAGGTCATATCTGTCATATTCATTTGTCTGTTTCATCAATGCGATATTTATTGTTGATATTCTTTTAAATGCCTTTTGTAATGGCTCTATTCGTCGGTTGACACGATAAAGAATAGTTGAAAGAGGTTCTTGTATTGCTCTTCAAAACGAATTGACTATGGAAGAAAACATTGCGATGGCACGGCGTTTCTTGCAGGAGCAGTTCGTCAGCCGGGGCATGATCTGTGATTTCGCGGTACATCTGCCCGATCCAAAAGGCGGCATCCCCAATCCACACTTTCATGTTCTGTGCCCCATCCGCCCCATC
>ONRC01000036.1 GCA_900320085.1 uncultured Eubacteriales bacterium | reverse complement strand
CCACACCCACTTCTTTGGCCAGGTGTACGTGCTGAAGAAGGAAGAGGGCGGCCGTCATACCCCCTTCTTCAACGGCTATCGTCCCCAGTTCTTCTTCCGTACCACCGACGTGACCGGCTCCATCAAGCTGCCCGAGGGCGTTGAAATGGTTATGCCCGGCGACAACGTGGAAATGGAAGTGGAACTGATCACCCCCATCGCCATTGAAGCCGGTCTGCGCTTCGCTATCCGCGAAGGCGGCCACACCGTCGGCGCTGGTGCCGTGGTGCGCATGGTTGAATAATACTGATGGATAACGGGGGAGAGGGAAGCGCTTTCCTCTTCTCCGGCTCCATCGTGACGCATAACCCCAAGAAAGAGGTGTTTTCACATGGCAGCCAAGGAAGCGCGGCAAAACATCGTGCTGGCCTGCACCGAGTGCAAACAGCGCAATTACAATAAGAAAAAGAACAAGAAGAACACCCCCGACCGTCTGGAACTGAGCAAATACTGCCCCTTCTGCAAGAAGCACACCACGCACCGCGAAACCAGATAACGCAAGGAAGTGACAATCATGGCAGACGAGAAGAATGTTGCCAAGGTCAAGGAGCAGGAGAAGAAGCCTAACAAGGTTGCGAATTTCTTCAAAAACCTGTGGCCCAACATCAAGCGCCCCTTCGTGAACATGTGGCACGAGCTGCGCAAGGTGACCTGGCCCACCAAGCAGGATCTGATTCAGTATTCCCTGATCGTGCTTGCTTTCCTGGCGTTCATGGGTGTCGTCATCGGCCTGCTGGATCTGGGCTCCACCGCTCTGGTCAATCTCTTCATCTAATCCGTTTCTCTGAGCCGCGGGCCCTGAGTAGGGCGCGCGAACCCAAGACGAACCACGAATAGGAGATACCAAAATGTCCGAAGACAGACCGGGTACGCTGGAATGGTATGTGGTGCATACTTATTCCGGTTACGAAAACAAGGTCAAGGACAACCTGGAAAAAGCGGTGGAAAACAACGGCATGCAGAACCTCATCCAAGAGGTGGTCGTTCCCACCGAAGAGGTTGTGGAAATCCGGAATGGCAAGCGGGTCACCACCCAGCATAAGACCTTTCCCGGTTACGTGCTGGTGCGCATGATCATCACCAACGAAAGCTGGTATGTGGTGCGCAACACCCGCGGCGTGACGGGCTTTGTCGGCCCCGAAAGCAAGCCCATTCCCCTGACCGCCCAAGAGCTGGACAACATGCTCAACTGCTCCACCGGCGCCACCAAGCTCAACCTGGCCGTCGGCGAGGAAGTGCGCATCAAGTCCGGCCCGCTGGAAAACTTCACCGGCGAAATCGAGGAAATCGATGCCGTCAAGCAGAAAGTGCGCGTGAAGGTCAAGATGTTCCTGGGCCGCGAAGTACAGATCGAGAGGGATCTCTCGGAAGTCGAGAAACTCGACAAATAACGCCGGACGTTCGGCAAAACCGGACGGACCGGCGGACAGGGCGTTTGCCCTCAAGCCCCGTTTTAACGTGGGAGGCCGCGTGAAAAATCGCGGCCGCCATTACCACAAGCTTGAAGGAGGTGCCATTTCACATGGCAAAGAAAATTACCGCGTTCATCAAACTGCAGGTTCCCGCCGCCAAGGCGACTCCCGCTCCGCCTATCGGCCCTGCGCTCGGTCAGCATGGCGTGAACATTCCCGGCTTCTGCAAGGAATTCAACGCCCGCACCCAGAAGGACGCTGGCCTGATCATTCCCGTGGTTATCACGGTGTATTCCGACCGTTCCTTCACCTTCATCACCAAGACGCCTCCGGCCCCCGTGCTGATCAAGAAGGCGCTGAACCTGGAAACCGCCTCCGGCCGCCCCAACCGCGACAAGGTTGGCCAGCTGACCCAGGCGCAGGTGCGTGAAATCGCCACCATCAAGATGCCCGACCTGAACGCCGCTTCCATCGAAGCCGCCATGAGCATGGTCAAGGGCACCGCCCGCAGCATGGGCGTCACCGTGGCGGACGAATAAGTGAAGTTTAAGAAGGGTCTATAATCCCTCATCGAATTTTGTGGGAGGACATAGCGCCGCTAATACCACAGGGAGGAATATAAAGATGAAACACGGCAAGAAATATACCGACAGCAAAAAGCTGATCGACAGCACCAAGCTGTATGACCCCGCTGAGGCGATTGAACTGGTGAAGCAGACCGCGAAAGCCAAGTTCGACGAAACCATCGAGCTCTCCATCCGTCTGGGCGTTGACCCCCGCCACGCTGACCAGCAGGTCCGCGGCACCGTGGTTCTGCCCCATGGCACCGGCAAAAAGGTCCGCGTGCTGGTGTTCGCCAAGGGTGACAAGGCCAAGGAAGCCGAAGCCGCTGGCGCTGACTTCGTTGGCGAAGCCGACCTGGTGGCCAAGATCCAGAGCGAAAACTGGTTCGGATTCGACGTCTGCGTCGCCACCCCCGACATGATGGGCACCATCGGCCGCATCGCCCGTCTGCTGGGCCCCAAGGGCTTGATGCCCAACCCCAAGTCCGGCACCGTGACCATGGATGTGACCAAGGCCATCCACGATATCAAAGCCGGTAAGGTGGAGTATCGTATCGACAAGACCGCTATCGCTCATTGCCCCATCGGCAAGATTTCCTTCGATAACGACAAGCTGGTCGAGAACATGACCACCCTGATGGAAGCTGTCATCAAGGCGAAGCCCGCCACCGCGAAGGGCACCTATATCAAGTCCCTTTACATGAGCAGCACCATGGGCCCCGCCATCAAGATCAACAGCCTGAAGTTCTGATTTTTGCTTCGGAAACAAGCACCCCGCCGGGATCACTCGGCGGGGTGCTGTTGTATTGAATTCGCTCGGAATGAATTTACTGAAATCCCCAGCTGCGAAGGTACTGGTAGGAACGGCGCAGGCATTCGATGGGGTCTTCGCCGTTGCAGTCGTCCTGCTCGACCAGCATGTATTTCGTTCCGCCCGCTTCGGCCTTTTCAAAGACGCGGCCAAAGTTGATATTGCCTTCGCCCACGACGGCCATCTTGCGGCCGTAGGCGTAATCCTTCAGGTGGATGCAGGGAATACGGCCCGCCAGCTTTTCCAGCCATTGCGCCGGGTCGCCGCCGCCTGCCTGGACCCAGAAGGTGTCCACGGTGAAGCCCATCTGATTGGCGGGCAGGGCTTCGGCCAGCTTTTCAATGATCAGCTTGCCGTCCAGCTTTTTGAATTCCTGATCGTGATTGTGGTACATGAACAGCTTGCCGCTTTCGGCAATCTTCTTCGCGATGGGCGGGAAGGTCGCCATCCACTGGTCATAGCTCATGTTCCTTTCCGGGTCGAAGGCCCAAAAGCCCAGGCCGATGTGGTCGCAGCCGAACACGTTGTGATCGGCGATGACCTGATCCAGTTCCCCGGTCAGGCGCGGCACGGGAATGTGAGTCAGCACGCAGCGCAGGCCGTTCTTTTCCAGGTTTTCTTTCAGCCATTCGGCGGGATAGGGGCAGGTGCCGGAGATCTGAACGGTTTTGTAGCCGATGTCCGCCACCTTTTTCAGGGTTTCCGCGAAGTCCTCCAGGTTCTGGCAGGATTGACGTACCGTGTAAAATTGTGCACCAATTTCCATGAAGATACCTCCTCGATATGTAATCTCTTATACAAGCGCCGCGTCCAGCAGCGCCATCAGCGCGTCGATGTTTTCCGGGGGCGTGGCCCAGGATGTGGCGAAGCGGACGACGGAATGAGCGTCGTCGTACTTCTGCCAGTAGGAATAACGAACGTTGGGTTCCAGGCGGGACAGGGTTTCGTTGCTCACGATCACGAACTGCTGGTTGGTGGGGGAGTCAATGAAGAACTGAAAACCGCGTTCCACAAAGCCCTGCTTCAGCTTCTTGGCCATGTCGATGGCGTGGCGGCTGATGTCAAAATACAGGTTATCCGTGAACAGCGCGTCAAACTGCACGCCGATCAGGCGGCCTTTGGCCACCATGGCCCCGTGCTGCTTGATGTGGGTGATGAAGCGCTTCGGCGCGCCGTGACGGGGGAACACCACGGCCTCCCCACAAAGCGCCCCCACCTTGGTGCCGCCGATATAGAAGGCGTCGCACAGGGCGGCAATGTCGGGCAGGGTCACGTCGGTTTCATCACTCGTCAGCCCGTAGCCCAGCCGCGCCCCGTCCAGAAACAGAGGGATTGCATACTCCTTGCATACTTGATGCAAGGCTTCCAGCTCCGCCTTGCTGTACAGCGTGCCGTATTCCGTGGGATGGGAAATATACACCCCGCCGGGATAAACCATGTGAGGATAGGTGGGGTCGGCGTAGAAGGATTGGAGATACGCTTTCAGTTCGCCCGCGTCGATCTTGCCGTCATGGGCAGACAGGGTCAGCACCTTGTGGCCGGTGTATTCGATGGCTCCGGCTTCGTGCACGTTGACGTGGCCCGTCGTAGCGGCAATCACGCCCTCCGTGCTGTGGAGCAGCCCGTCGATCACCACCTGGTTGCTCTGTGTGCCGCCAATCAAAAAGAAAATATCCGCCTCCGGGTCGTTGATAGCGGCGCGGATTTTGTCCTTTGCCCGCAGGGAATATTCGTCCTCACCGTAGCCCACCTGCTGGACAAAATTCGTTTCGATCAGGGCTTGCAGCAGCTTCGGATGCGCGCCTTCGGAATAGTCGTTTTCAAATGATAGCACAGGGAAACCTCCCACGTTTTTTCTTTATTATATTATCCCATGTTTTCCATACCGCGTCAAGCGGGCGTTAGCCGTTTTTTCTCTGTATATTTTTTCTTTTTGGCCGGATTCCGTTCAATTGTCCATTGACAAGGAAAAGCAGGCGATATATAATAATGCATATTCATGCAGAATTAGAAGAAAAATGCATGAATATACACGATAAATACATTGGAGGGAATGCCAATGAATTTGCAGGGGCGGAGTTTTTTAACGTTGCTGGATTTTACGCCGGAGGAGATCAGTTATTTATTGGACTTGGCGGCGGATTTGAAAGCGAAGAAAAAGGCGAAGATCGCCCATCGGATGCATGAGGGCAAAAATGTAGCGCTTATTTTTGAAAAGACCAGCACCCGCACCCGCTGCTCCTTCGAGGTAGCGGCGGCGGATTTGGGCATGCACTCCACCTACCTGGACCCTTCCGGCAGCCAGATCGGCAAGAAGGAAAGCATCGCCGACACCGCCCGGGTGCTGGGCAGGATGTACGACGGCATCGAGTACCGAGGCTATGGCCAGGAGATCGTGGAAGCGCTGGCGAAATACGCGGGCGTGCCAGTCTGGAACGGCCTGACCAACGAGTTCCACCCCACCCAGATTCTGGCCGATTTCCTCACCATCCGGGAGCACTTCGGGGATTTGAAGGGCAAGAAGCTGGTCTACATGGGCGACGCCCGCTACAACATGGGCGATTCCCTGATGGTGGGCTGCGTGAAGATGGGGATGCGGTTCGTGGCCTGCGCGCCGAAGGCCTACTTCCCCAACGCGGACTTGACAGCGAAGTGTCAGGCCATCGCCGCCGAAACCGGGGCGACCCTGGAATTCATCGAAGACCCCATGGCAGCCACCCAAGGCGCGGACGTGATTTACACCGACGTATGGGTGTCCATGGGCGAGCCGGACGCGGTATGGGCGGAGCGCATCGCCGCCCTCAAGCCTTACCAAGTGAACGCCGCTCTCATGGCGAACGCCGGGCCTCAATGCCGCTTCATGCACTGCCTGCCCGCCTTCCATGACCTGAACACCACCATCGGTAAGCAGATTCATGACAAGTTCGGCCTCACCGCTATGGAGGTGACCGACGACGTGTTTGAAGGCCCTCAGTCCATCGTGTTCGACGAGGCCGAAAACCGGATGCACACCATCAAGGCTGTGATGGCGGCAACGCTGTAATATATTTGTAACATTTCCTTGACTGCCCATCCGATTTGTTATAAAATAAAAAAGCCAGCTGAGCAATCGGATGGCAGGACAGGGAGACATACGCGGAGCTTGCGCCTGCTGGACTTACAAAAGAAAGGCAGGTGTTGGACATGGACGCATACCAGATCATCATGATTTGCATTGCTTCTGTGACGCTCGTGCTGAAGCTGATTGAGTTATATCATGACATCAGCCATAAATAAGCAATGAGAAAGCCACCGCGTATCGCCAAATGCGCGGTGGTTTTATGGTCTTCGCTCGCCGGTAGGTGAGCAAACTCCGGGTAGCCACTACACTCCCTGTCTTTTATTATACGCAGAATTGCCAGAATGTCAAGGATGAGAAAAGGAGATCAATGGGAAAGTACAACAATTCATCTTCCGAATATCAATGCGAGTTGGAAGAAAAACTGTTTGAGGAGACGCAAAGAAGATTAGGCGTAGAATTGGAATCAAACCCAACCCTGGTGATACAGTCGAATCCAACTGTGTCGATCATGCCAGATTTTTACTCCAAAGAGCATTGCATCATTGGCGAAATTCATGCACATGCAGGAAAAATAAAAGGTGGACAGCCAGATAAAATAGCCGCCGATGTTTTGAAAATGCTGCTTCACGATAAAACCACGGGCTGTACTTTTCAAAAATATATCGTGGTATGCAGTAAAGAAGAGTATCAGCAATTGACTGGAACCAGCGCATTAGCGGAAGCAATTCGTCAGTTTGATATTCATATTTTATTGATTCCGCTTGAAGAAAAAGAGTACGAGGAACTCCAGGCAGTCATGAAAAAACAAGATTTTTTGCAAAGGACGGAATAAGATTATGCCAAGAGATAAATCAATCCACAAGGTCATGGTCATCGGTTCCGGCCCCATCGTGATCGGCCAGGCGGCGGAATTTGACTATGCCGGGGCCCAGGCGTGCCGGGTGCTGAAAGAGGAAGGGCTGGACACAGTGCTGGTGAATTCCAACCCTGCCACCATCATGACCGATCAGCATCTGGCCAATGAAATTTATTTGGAAGCGCTGAACGCGGAAACCGTGGCGCGGGTGATCGAGAAGGAACGCCCCGACGGTTTGCTGGCAGGCCTGGGCGGCCAGACCGGTCTGACCATCGCCATGCAGTTAAAGCGCAACGGCACGCTGGAAAAGTACGGCGTCAAGCTGCTGGGGACCGACATCGATGGCATCGACAAGGCGGAGGACCGGGAGCTGTTCCGGGAAACCATGGCGGCCATCGGCCAGCCCTGCGTTCCCTCGGACATTGCCATGGACGTGGACACCGCCCTCAAGATCGCCGACCGGATTGGCTATCCCATCATCGTGCGGCCGGCGTTCACCCTGGGCGGCACGGGCGGCGGCATTGCCGACACGCCGGAAGAACTGAAGGTGATTGCCAAAACCGGGCTGGATATGTCGCCCATCACCCAGATTTTGGTGGAAAAGTGCATTTCCGGCTGGAAGGAAATCGAATTTGAAACCATGCGGGACGCTACGGGCTGCGCGGTGTCGGTCTGCTCCATGGAGAACATCGACCCCGTGGGCGTGCACACCGGCGATTCCATCGTGGCGGCCCCCGCCCTGACCCTGACCGAGCGGGAGTTTTCCATGCTGCGTCAGGCCGCGCTGAACATTGTGGCGGCCATCGGCATCGTGGGCGGCTGCAACTGCCAGTTCGCTTTAAAGCCCGACGGCAGCGAGTACGCGGTGATTGAGGTCAACCCCCGGGTGAGCCGTTCCTCCGCCCTGGCGTCCAAGGCCACGGGCTATCCCATTGCTAAGATCACCACCCGGCTGGCCCTGGGCTATACCCTCAGCGAAATCAAGCACCCGGATACCGGCTTCTCCCTGGCGGGCTTTGAGCCGGCGGTGGATTACATCGTGGTCAAGTTCCCCAAGTGGCCCTTTGACAAATTCGCCGGTTCCAGCCGCAGGCTGGGCACCCAGATGAAGGCCACGGGCGAGGTCATGTCCATCGCGCCCACCTTTGAGGCCGCCATGATGAAGGCGGTGCGCGGCGCGGAAATCGGCCTGGACACCCTGAACGCCGCTCCGCTGAGCGATCAGCCCATCCGGCAGCGCCTGGCTGCCCAGGATGACCGGCGGATCTTCACCGTGTTTGAGGCCATCAAGGCGGGTGTGCCGATCGAGGAAATTTACCATATCACCATGATCGACCCCTATTTCCTGAACAAGCTCAAGAACCTGGCGGATTATGAAGCCAGGCTGGCAAAGGAAGGGGCCACGGCAGAAAACATCCGCGCGGGCAAGGAACTGGGCTATCCCGATGCGGCCATCTGCCGCATCAGCGGGGCCAAGGAAATTCCCGCTACGCCCTTTGCCTTCCAGATCGTAGAGACCTGCGCCGCGGTGTTTGGCACCGAGCGACCCTACTTCTATTCCTCCGTGGGCGAGCCCTGCCAGAGCCGCCCCTTCCCCCGCAGCGGAAAGTCGGTGGTGATGGTGCTGGGCAGCGGGCCCATCCGCATCGGCCAGGGTATCGAGTTTGACTATTCCTCCGTGCACTGCGTGTGGACCTTGCAGGAAATGGGCTATGATGTGGTCATCGTCAACAACAACCCGGAGACCGTATCCACCGACTATGACACCGCCAACCGCCTGTACTTCGAGCCCCTGACCCCCGAGGATGTCATGCAGATCATCCAGGTGGAGCAGCCCGTGGGCGTGGTGGTGGCCTTTGGCGGGCAGACCGCCATCAAGCTGACCCAATATCTGGATCAGCACGGCATCCGCATCCTGGGCACCTCCGCCGAGTCCATCGACATTGCGGAGGATCGGGCCCGGTTCGATAAGCTGCTGGAGCAGTTCGGCATCCGCCGTCCCCGGGGCATGGGCGTGAACACATTGGAGGAAGCGTTGAATGCCGCCGAGGAACTGGGCTATCCCGTGCTGCTGCGGCCCAGCTACGTCATCGGCGGGCAGAACATGACCATCTCCCGCTCCAAGGCCCAGACCGTGGCCTACATGGAAAAGATCCTCTCCGGCGGCATCGAGAATCCCGTGCTGATCGACCAGTATCTGCCCGGCATCGAGCTGGAGGTGGACGTGATTTCCGACGGCACGGACGTGCTGATCCCCGGCATCATGGAGCACATCGAGCGGGCGGGCGTGCACTCCGGCGACTCCATCGCCGTGTATCCGCCCTTTAACCTGAACGACGTGTTCCTGAAAAAGATCGTGGACTGCTCCGAAAAGCTGGCCCTGGCCCTGGGCACCAAGGGCCTGGTGAACATTCAATATCTGATCTACAACGATGAGCTGTACGTCATCGAGGTGAACCCCCGGGCCAGCCGCACGGTGCCCTACATCAGCAAGGTGACGAAGGTGCCCATGGTGGACCTGGCGGCTAAGGTGATGCTGGGAGCGAAGCTGATCGACCTGTGGTTTGGCTGCGGCCTGTACCGCACGCCGCCCTATGTGGCGGCTAAGGTGCCGGTGTTCTCCTTTGAAAAGCTCAACGACGCCAACAGCATCCTGGGCCCCGAAATGAAGTCCACCGGTGAAGTGCTGGGCATCGGCAAGACCCTGCCAGAAGCGCTGTTCAAGGGCCTCACCGCCGCGGGCTTCAAGGTGCCCTCCGCGCTGAGCAAGGGCAAAACCGGCGTGCTGCTGAGCGTGGAGGAAAACGATTATCAGGAGATCATTTCCCTGGCGAAGCGCTTCTTTGACCTGGGCATGAACCTGTACGCCACCACCGGCACGGCGAAGGCCATTGAAAGCCTGGGCATTCCCGTGACCGCCGTGGCCAACGCCACGGAGAACGATGAAATCACATCGCTGATGGAAAGCGGCAATGTGCATTATATCGTGTACACCGGGGCGGTGAAGGACGCCACCATCGGGGATTACACCGTGCTGCACCGGAAAGCCATGCAGCTGGGCATCCCCTGCCTCACCTCCCTGGACACCGCCGGGGCCCTGGCCGATATCATGGCCTCCCGGTTCACGGCGCAAAACATCGAGCTCATTGACATCAACCACATGCGGGCCTGGCGGCAGAAGATCCACTTTGCCAAGATGCAGTCCTGCGGCAACGATTACATCTTCATCGAGAACTTTGACGGAGCCATCACCTGCCCAGAATCCCTGTGCGTGCAGCTCTGCGCGCCCCATTACGGCATCGGCGGGGACGGCATCGTGCTGATTGAAAAGTCCGGCATTGCCGACGCGAAGATGCGCTCCTTCAACAAGGACGGCAGCGAAGGCAAAATGGCGGGCAACAACATCCGTTGCGTGGCGAAATACCTGTATGACAAGGGCTACGTCCGCAGCGAATACCTGTCCATCGAAATGGCGGGGCAGGTGCATCACCTGAAGGTGTACCTGCGGGACGGCAAGGTGAACTCCGTTTCCGTGGACATGGGCAAGGCGTCCTTCGCCGCAAAAGACATCCCCGTCCTTGCGGACATGGACGAAGTCGTCAATCAGAACATCAAGATCGGCGGCAGGGAATACCCCGTTACCTGCGTATCAGTGGGCAATCCCCATTGCGTAGTGTTCTGCGATTCCATTGACGGTATTGACCTGAGCGTAATCGGCCCGCAGTTTGAGTACGCGGACATCTTCCCCGAACGGGTAAACACGGAGTTTGCCCGGGTCATCAACAAGAACACCCTGCGCCTGCGGGTGTGGGAGCGGGGCAATGGGGAAACCCTGGCCTGCGGCACCGGGGCCTACGCCGCCGTGGCTGCTGCGGTCAAGCTGGGCTTACTTCCGGCGGAGAAGCATATTGATGTCAAGCTGCCCGGCGGAACCCTGTCGGTTGTCTATACCCAGGATCGGGTGCTGCTGGCGGGGGAAGCGGTGCTGATCTTTGAAGGCGATGTAATTTACTGATCTTTGAATTCCGCTGCGCTTGAATTCAGGCGCTGCGTCCCCCAGGATGAACCGGGCGAAGCTGGCCGAGGATGTGGACAACCTGATCGATAAGTATATGTCCATTACCAGCGCAGAGCAGATCGATGTGGTACAGCTGCTGGGGAGCTGGCGGGCAAAAATCATCTTTCCCTGCCCGGCAAGTGCACGATGCTGGCGCTGTTTGCCTGCGAGCTGTTCTTTGGCTCATGCATCCTGTCCTCAGCAAATATCGAACCCAAGATGCCGGGTGGCCAGCCGTTGATCGCGGCAGTGGCGATGCTGTTCTCCGTTGCGCTGGGTATCTTTACCATCAGGCGCATGCCAAAAAATAAAATCCTGAATAAAACCCGCAAGGCGGCCTTCGGGCCGCCCTGTTGCGGTTTATCAACCTGCTCATCGTCTAAATTGTTAAGATTATAGATATATGGTATCAGAGGGGGAGGGGCACAGCGGGTGGATCAGATTATCATGCACGTGGATATGGACGCTTTCTATGCCTCCGTGGAGATCCGCGATCATCCGGAACTGAAGGGAAAGCCGCTGATCATCGGTTCGCTGCCCCATGAACGGGGAGTGGTGGCGACGGCGAGCTACGAAGCCCGGAAGTATGGCGTTCATTCCGCCATGAATATTAAAGAAGCCTACCGGCTTTGTCCGGCAGGCGTGTATATGCACCCCGATTTTGACAAGTATCGGGCCATATCGAATCAGCTGCATGAAATCTGGAATGCTTACGCTTCCGCCGCGGAAACCATCGCCCTGGATGAAGCCTATCTGGATGTTACCAGTACGGCGGAAACCTGGGACCGTGCCCGGCAATTCGCCCGGGAAATCAAGCGGAGGACGCTGGAAGAACTGGGCCTCACCTGCTCGGTGGGGCTGGCTTATTCCAAAACCGCCGCGAAAACCGCCAGCGAGGAGATGAAGCCGGACGGGTATTTTGAAATTCCGACGCCTCAGGATTTTGTACATCTGATTCAGGACCGGGACGTGCGGGTGCTGTTTACCGTGGGGGAAAAGACGGGAGATAAGCTTCACCGGGCGGGTATCCGTACCGTGCGTGATATTCAGCAAAAGCAGCGTGAGGTGATTCGGCTGCTGGGCAAGCAGGGAATTTGGCTCACCCGGTTGGCCTTCGGCGACGATGACCGCAGGGTGACGCCCTACAATCCCCAGGACGCCAAATCCATCGGCCGGGAAATCACCTTTCAGGCGGACGTGGAAGACCGCACATTTTTGAAGGAAGTGCTGCTGCTGCTTTCCATGTCCGTGGAGCGGCGGGCGGAACGGGTCGGCCTGTATGGCGAGAGCATCACGCTCAAAATCACCTATGCCGATATGAAATCCATCACCCGCTCCAAGCCCATCCCCACCACGCGCTCCGCCTGGGCGATGTACCAGGAGGCGGGGCGGCTGCTTGACCAGACGCCCGACCATCCCATCCGCCTGATTGGCGTGAGCCTTTCGCATCTGTCGGGAGAAGAAAACCGCCAGCTGCGATTTGAGGACGTTTATTCAGACCTGGCCGAAGAGGAAACGGTACAGATCAAAAATGCCCTGGAGGCACTCCGACAGCATTATCGACTGGACTTTGCCGGGAATCAGGACAAGATTTTCCGGTCGGATACCCTGTACAGAACCATTGAATACATGCGTCG
Source organism: uncultured Eubacteriales bacterium (assembly GCA_900320085.1). Classification (GTDB taxonomy): domain Bacteria; phylum Bacillota; class Clostridia; order Christensenellales; family Aristaeellaceae; genus RUG563. The sequence continues at coordinate 13,796 of ONRC01000036.1, read as the reverse complement.
GCATAGAAACGGATAATCGCCGTCACTTTCCGTCCGGGAAGCTGGTGAAATACTTGCGCTCCACTTCGGGGTAGCCGTATTTTTCCTTGGCGTCAGCGATGGCCCGGATCAGGAATACCATGTTCCGGGCCAGGTTGCGCATGGTCTGCAGGCCCTCCAGATCCTTCCTTACGTCCTCAGCGGTAAAACCGTGCACCTGGTTCCAGTAGGTGGAGGAGGCCACGGGCATGCCGCTGATGGTGAAATACTTGTTCAGCACGTCGAAGGACGCGGTATTTCCGCCCCGGCGGCAGCTGACCACCGCCGCGCCGACCTTCATGTGCTTGGAAAAGCTGGTGCTGTAAAACAGCCGGTCCAGGAAGGACAGAAGCGTCCCGTTGGGCGAGCCGTAATACACCGGACTGCCCACCACCAGACCGTCCGCTGTCTCGAATTTCGGCGCGACCTCGTTTACCAGGTCGTCAAATACGCACTTGCCTTTCTTTCCGCAGGTGCCGCAGGAAATGCAGCCGCGGATGTCCTTGTTCCCAACGTGGATCATTTCGGCTTCGACACCGTTTTCTTCCAATACCTTTTTCATTTCTTCCAGCGCCGTGGCGGTGCAGCCCTTCGCGTGGGGGCTGCCGTTCAGCAGAAGCACTTTGGCCATGTTCTTGTTCCTCCTTGCATGAAATGCTGTGCTTATTATATAGAATTGCCGGGAGTTTGGCAAGAATTTTTACAGCTGTACTTGGTATAATCTTCCTTTTCTTGCATGAGAAACTTACAATCAATCAAAAAGATTCATATATTGACCTCATTCTTCCTTGATAAAAGCAGGCAGATTGTGTATAATAAGGACTGGTTTTCCAAATCAACCAAAGGAGAGAAGCAAACCATGCGCGTAGTCATTCAGGAAAATTACGATAAGATGTGTATTTGGGCGGCGCACTATATTGCCGCGAAAATCAACGGGCACAAGGAAGCCCGGCCCTTCGTGCTGGGTCTGCCCACCGGTTCTTCCCCCATCGGCGTGTATAAGGAGCTGGCCCGGATGAATCAGGCGGGCGAGGTATCCTTCGCCAACGTGGTCACCTTCAATATGGATGAATACCTGGGCCTGCCCCACGAGCATGACCAGAGCTACTGGTACTTCATGCACGACAATTTCTTCAATCACCTGAAGGACATGAAGCCCGAAAACATCAATATTCTGAACGGCATGACCGACGATCCAGAGGGCGAGTGCGCCCGGTATGAGGCGAAGATCGCTTCCTACGGCGGCATCGACCTGTTCATGGGCGGCATCGGCGTGGACGGCCACATCGCCTTCAACGAGCCCTACACCTCCCTGTGCTCCCGCACGGGCGTGCGGAACCTGACCACCGACACCCGCATCGTAAACAGCCGCTTCTTCGGCAACGATCCCGAAAAGGTGCCCGCTCAGGCCCTGAGCGTGGGCGTCGGCACGGTGACGGACAGCAAGGAAGTGCTGATTCTGATCAACGGCCACAACAAGGCCCGCGCCCTGGCCGCGACGGTGGAGGGCGGCGTGAGCCAGAAGTGGACCTGCTCCGCCCTGCAAATGCACAACGGCGCCATCATCGCCTGCGACGAAGCCGCCTGCGGCGAGCTGACCGTGGACACCTACAAGTATTTCCTGGACATCGAAAAGAAAGAACGGCTGTAATTTCAAAGAACAGCAAGCCCCATCCGCTGATTGCACGGATGGGGCTTTTTTGGAGATTGACAAATTTTATCAGCTGTGGTATGATATGCGCAGCGATTCTGAAAAAAATCGCAACTTGGAAGAAAGGAAGGTACTTGCCGTATGATCAAAACTGTGTCTGCGGGCAGAAGAATTCGGTTGTCATCCTTGTCCGGCATGAGGCTTTTTTTGCGTGCCATTTTTTTGATCCATACAAATACATCATACGGGAGGTACTTTTTATGACCAATCGGATCGCTGTGATGGGCGGCAGCTTCAATCCGCCCACGGTGGCCCATCTGCGCTTAATGCAGGCGGGCATGAACGCCATCGACGCCTGCGCGGGCATCTTTGTGCCCACCGGCTATGAATATGTCGCCAAGAAGATGCGCAAGCAGCACTGCGCTGAGGATGTGCTGAGCGAAAGCCTGCGCGTGGAAATGCTGGAAAGCTTCCGCGAAGTGGATGACCGCATTGTGGTGAGCCAGGTGCGGCTCGTCCGGGACGACATCAGCTTTGAATACGATATGCTCGATGCGCTTCAGGAGGATTACCCGGACAGCGAGCTGTACTTCATCGTGGGCAGCGATAAGCTGTATCCGCTGCCCCGCTGGTATCGCGTGAATGAGCTGCTGGCCCGCTTCCGCGTGCTGGTGGCCAAGCGCAGCGCGGACGATATCGAAAGGATCAAGGAGATCAAGCCCTATCTGGCTGACCACTGGGATGCCTTCACCGTGTTTTCCGCGCCGGAGGAAATCAGCGAAATCAGCTCCACCCTGTTCCGCGAACGGCTGCACCGCGGCGACGATTCCGCGCGCGAGCTGGTCACGCCCGCCGTTTGGCAGCTGATGCAGAACGCAGGCAAGGAGCCGATGGACAGCATCACCAATTTCCATGAGGAAGGATATACCTTCCTGAGCAATTTCTTTGAAGCGCCCGTTGCCTTTGGCGGCCTGACCTATGGCAGCGCCGAAGCGGCCTTCCAGGCGCAGAAGTGCCTGACCGAGGAAGAAAAGCTGCCCTTCACCGAAGCCCGTCCCAGCAGGAGCAAGGGCATGGGCAGGCGCGTGAAGCTGCGGCCCGACTGGGAACAGGTAAAGGTCGGGCTGATGGAGGAAATCGTGCGGGCGAAATTCACCCAAAACGAAGATTTGAAGCAGCGCTTGCTTGCCACCGGCGATAAGCGGCTGGCGGAAGGCAACACCTGGGGCGACACCTTCTGGGGCGTCGATCTGCGCAGCGGCCGCGGCGAAAACCATCTGGGCCGTATCCTGATGCGTGTACGCGACGAACTGAAGGAAAGCACAGAAGCATAATTTCCCCCAAAAACAGCAGGGGCCGTGCAGGCCCCTGTTTTTCATGCGTTGATTGGCTTTAGCCGTATGGGTCATAAATCGGCTCCGGATACCAGGGCAGAGGGCGGGGACAGCAGGAAGGCTCGGGCCTCCCGACCGCGCAGGGGGCAATGAGATAGCCCTCAATGCAGACCTCCAGCGGTACGTCGCACCGGGTACAGTCGCAGGGGCAAGGCCGTCCGGCCAGACGCACAGACGCCTGAATCATCGGCTGCCCCCGCCAGCATTCGTAAGCGGGGGAAAGGCAGCGCAGGCGCAGCTCTTCCTGAATTTCTGTTGAGACTGTATAAACGCATCCGTTTCCGTCCCGCACCCGCAGGGTCAGGGGAACGGTCACCAGCAGGGTCTTTCCCCACCGGTCGCGGCAGGGGGCTTCCTCCCAGCAGGGAGCGTAGCAGGAAGCGGCTTCCAGCACCGTGAAGGGCGGCTGGGCCTGTTCGGGTAGGGCGTTCAGGCTGACGGGATAGCAGGCGTGGCGGCGGTACACCCTGCCGCTGGCCAGGATGCGCTGCATCAGGTATTCCCCGCAGGGCTGGGGCGGCGCGCAGTCCGGCCTTTCCTGCGGACGGGAGCAGCAGGGGTTCCGGCTGGGTCTGTCAACGGGCCGAGGCGCAGGCCGCCCGCACCCGCAGCCCCCGCGGCGATCTTCTTTCATGATGGAATCCTCCCTTCCAAGGGTTCTCATCCATCTTATGCGGAGCGGTTCCTTTATGTGCTTATTCCGCGATGCCGTTGTCCGCCCAGGCGATGGGGCGTCCGTAAGCGTCGTAGAGGATACCCATGTCAAATTTGCCGTCGTTCCAGACGCGCTTTTTGCGCCAGGTCAGGTCGGTGTTCACGGTGGTTTCACCGCTGCCGATCACATATTGATCGCCGGACGATAGGGTCACCTCCGGCAGTTCAAGCAGATCGTTGCCCTTCGTGGAATAGAGGTTGAAGCCTGAAAGGGCTACGGCCTCATTTCCTGTGTTTGAAATGGTGACCGTATCCTGCTCAGTGTTGATTGTCAGGCGAATATCTTCCGCCCGTTGGGGCACGCCCTGCCATGTCACATCCTCCACGGATACTTTACCGTCGGACAGCGTGAACAGCGCCGCGTCGTGGAACTCCTGGGACACATAAGTTTTACACCCGATTCTGTCCAGCCGCCGGACGGTGGACTCGGCAGGCGTATCGGGTTCCTCGGCGGTGCTGGTCAGGATGATGGCTGCCTTGGGCCGCACCGCCTCCAGCAAATCCTTGGAGGTGGCTTTGTTGTCGCCATGGTGGCCGACCTTCAGCAGATCGCATGGAGTAAGCATGCCCGCGTCCAGGAGCTCATATTCTTCCTCTTCCTTCATGTCGCCGGCCAGCAGGATGCTGCCCTGGGGAGAATCGAACCGCAGCACCAGGGAATTGTTGTTTTCGTTGTCCGTGTTCACGGATAAGGGGCCGAGTACGGTAAAGCCTGCATCGTTTCCGACAGGAATGACCGCGCCCGCGTCCAGCCAGGTGACTTCCGCTCCGCGTTCCGCTGCCGCCAGCTTGGCGGGGTGCTTGCTTTCCTTCTGGTCATAGAAGATCCGCGCGGCGTACCAGGCGTCTACCGCAATGTCACTCTTTGCCAGCGGCATCAGCCCGCCCTGGTGATCCTCATGGCAGTGGGTGAGGAACACGCCGTTCAGATGGGTGATCCCAAATTGTGAAAGGGCGGTTTTCAACGCGGGCCAGGTCTGTTCATAGCCTGTGTCGATGAGATAGGCATTGCCGCCGTACAGCAGCAGCATACAGTCCGCCTTGCCGATGTTCAGGCAAAGCAACTGCACAGAAGCGTCGGCGTTTTCTGAGATCACAGCCTGACACCCGGTAAATAGAAAACAAAGGGATAATAAGATACTGAACATTCTTTTCTTCAAAATCCTTGACCTCCTTTCGGCAAACTCAGTATAGCACAGGAAGCTTTAAAATAGCTAAAGATTCCAAAATTTTACGATTTTGCCGTGTAAACGCTTTGGATTCAGGACATACTGAACCCATGGAGGTGAAGATCATGAATCATGGAATCTGGGATAAAATCCGGGTGGTGCAGTATGGCTGCGGCAAAATGGGCCGCATCATCCTGCGCTACCTGCTGGACAAAGGGGCGCAGGTCGTCGGCGCGATCGACATGGACGACGGCATCGTGGATAAGGATATCGGCGAAATCGCCGGGCTGCATCGGGAAACGGGCATCAAAGTCCGCCACAATCCCGACACCGTGTTGGACAACTGCGACGCGGACATTGCCGTGCTGGCGCTGCAGAGCTTTCTGCCGGACATGCACAAGCCCATCCTGGAGTGCGTGACCCGGGGCGTCAACGTGATCACCACGTCGGAGGAAGCTCTGTTCCCCTGGACGACCTCGCCCACCGTTACCAACCAGCTGGACGCGCTGGCCAAGGAAATGGGCTGCACCATCGTGGGCAGCGGGATGCAGGACGTGTTCTGGGTGAATCTGCCCGCATGTATTGCGGGCGGCGTGCACAGCATTGCGGAGATCGACGGCGCGGTGAGCTACAACGTGGAGGATTACGGCATCGCCCTGGCGAAAGCCCATGGCGTGGGCCTGACGCCCGAGGAATTTGAGCGGGACATTGCCCACAGCCTGAGCGTGCCTGCCTACGTATGGAACAGCAACGAAGCCCTGTGCATGAAGCTGGGCCTGAGCGTGGAACAGATGAAGCAGAAGGCCGTGCCGGTGTTCGCTGATCACGATGTGCGCAGCGAAACGATGGGGGAGACCATCCCGAAGGGCAAGGCCATCGGCATGAGCGCGGTGGTGACCGCCATCACCCACCAGGGCATTGTGGTGGAAACCCAGTGCATCGGCAAGGTGTATGAGGAGGGCGAAGGCGACCTGTGCGACTTCACCATCCACGGAGAGCCCGACGTTCACTTTTCCGTCACTAAACCCGACACCGTGGCCCATACCTGCGCCACCATCGTCAACCGCATCCCGGATGTACTGGCCGCCCCTGCGGGCTTCGTTACCATGGATAAGCTGCCCTTTGCCCGCTACCTGCCCTATCCCATGTTTGTGGATGTGGGATGAAAGCGAAAAAACGCCCCGCGATTCGTGATGAACACGCGGGGCGTTTGCTGATCAATGCTTTTTCAGGTCGCTGTACAGATCGTTCTGATAAACGCCTTGCTGATAGAGCTTTTTGAAGCTCTCCACCACGGCGGCTTTATCTTCCTTATAGGTCACGCCAAACCACTGGTCGCCGGTGGGCAGGACGGACACGGGGGTGCCGGATTTCAGCAGCCCGTCCACGATGATGGGCAGCAGGTATTCGTCCTTGAGGGGATTGGTCATGCTGGTCAGAAACCGGGGGAAGCCGTTTTTCAGCACGTCCATGAATTCCAGCGGCAGGCACCAGAAGTTCATCGACACCAAAGAATTGACGTCTATGTCGATCCCATGGACGGCAGCGCCGTTCGGCGCTTTCACGATGTCGCAGGTTTCGGTGATGCCGGTCAGCGCGCCGTTTTCCACGGAGCATATACCGCGGGTCACGCCGCCGTTATCGGACAGCGTGTTTTTGAGCACGTAGCCCACCAGGCCATAGCCGCCGGTTTTGAGGAACACGGCGGCTTTTTTGAAGCCTTCGGTGCCGTAGTAGTCGTCGGCGTTGATGACGGCGAAGGGGCCGTCGATCAGCCCGCCGCAGGCCAGCACGGCGTGACCGGTGCCCCAGGGCTTGGCGCGGCCCTCCGGCAGAGGGATGGGAATGTTGGTGATTTCCTGGAAGGCATAGGCGATTTCCACGCCCAGGGGCGCGACCACGGCTTCCACCCGGTTTCCGATCCGCTCCCGGAAGTCTGCCTCGATGTCATGACGGATGATGAAGATGATTTTGTCAAACCCCGCCGCGATGGCATCATGAATGGAATAGTCGATGATGATATGCCCCTGACCGTCGATGGGCTCCAATTGCTTGATGCCGCCGCCGAAGCGCGAGCCGATGCCGGCGGCCAGAATGACAAGCGTTGTTTTCATTTCGTACTTCCTCTTTCGCGGGTTATCCGAGGCCGTTATAGAACGCGAGAAACCCGTCGATCTCTTCCTGGGTCGGGTGGCCCTTGCTGGTGCCGCCCACGAGCTTGAAGGGGCCGAAGGTGTTGTAGCCCTGGCAGATATAGGTGCCCAGCAGGATGGCGCGCTTCTTTTCACAGGCGTGGGTGATACCCACAAAATGATTTTTCAGCTTCATGGCCGCCGTGGCGACAAAGAAAACGGGCTTGCGTTCCGGCAGGTATTCCAGCGCAAAATTCATCACCTGCCGGGCGAACGCGCCGCCGTAAATGCCCGACGCAAACCCTACCCGGTCAAACGCTGACAGATCGGTGGTGGAGGGATTTTCGGCATCGATCAGCATCACGTCCCTGGGCAGGGCGTCCAGCAGCTTTTTGGTGTTTCCGTGATGGGTAGAATAATATACAATCGCCGTTTTCATCTGGCAAACCATCTCCGTACTTTTGTTTTTCTCTATTATATCAGAGAAATAAAACACTTTCAATACAAAAAACCTGGATTTGTCCCCAAACATACCGCGGCTTTTGTTTGCTTCCGCTGCCCGATGCCTGCCAAGGACCGGGAACTATCCCGGAAGAGGCGAAATAAAAAAGCACCGAATCATCCAGATTCAATGCTTTTTCAGTCGAAGTGGTGGGATTCGAACCCACGGCCTTTTGGTCCCGAACCAAACGCGCTACCAGACTGCGCTACACCTCGAAAAAAATGGAGCCGATAAAGGGACTCGAACCCTTGACCTGATGATTACGAATCAGCCGCTCTACCAACTGAGCTATATCGGCACACTGACACGTTTGTCAGCAAAAGATATTGTAGCATAGAACCATGGAAAAGTCAAATAAAAATTTATGAAAAAACCGCCTTCCGGGGATGGAAGGCGGTTCCTAAAGCGGGATCAGCGTTTCTTCATCTTGTCGATGGCTTCCCACAGGCCGTTGATATAAGCGGCGCCCAGAGCGCGGTCGTACAGGCCATAGCCGGGGCGGCCCTGCTCGTCCCAGATCATGCGGCCATGGTCGGGGCGGATGTAGGTATCCGGGCAGGTGTCGTAGATGGCTTCCACGATCTTGAACAGATCCAGGTCGCCGGTGCAGGAAAGATGGGCGGCTTCGCGGAAATGATGGTAGCCCAGGTACTTCACGTTGCGCACGTGCATCGCGCCGATGCGGTTCATCTCGCCAAAGTGGCGGATGATGGCGGGAATGTCGTTGTCCGGGTTGCTGCCCAGGGAGCCGGTGCACAGGCACAGGGTGTTGGCGGGGCTGTCGTGCAGCTTCACCATCTTGTCAAAGTCGTCCTGACTGTGGGTGATGCGGGGCAGGCCGAAGATGGGCCAGGCGGGATCGTCGGGATGGCATGCCATGCGCACGCCCACTTCCTCGCATACGGGGATCACGGCGTCCAGGAAATACTTGAAGTTCTTGCGCAGGTCGTCGGGGGTCATGCCCTCGTATTGCTTGAGGGTGGTTTCCAGCAGGGCCAGGCGTTCGGGCTCCCAGCCGGGCAGGGTGAAGCCGTGGCTGTCCTCGGCGGTCTTGCGTACGATTTCCAGCGGGCCCATTTCGCCCAGGTCTTTTTCATCGAAGTACAGGCTGTTGCTGCCGTCCTCGGGAATGACGCGGGCCAGGTCGGTGCGCAGCCAGTCGAACACGGGCATGAAGTTGTACACGATCACCTTCACGCCGTGCTTCGCCAGCATGCGGATGGTGGAGATGTAGTTGGCGATGTATTCGTCCCGGGTGGGCAGACCGGTCTTGATGTCCTCGTGGACGTTGACGGACTCGATGACTTCGATTTCCAGCCCCGCGTCGTTGACTTCCTTTTTCAGGGCCACGAACTCTTCCTCGGGCCAGTCCACGCCCGCGGGCTTGTCCAGTAGGCCCATCAGGCCCGTCATGCCGGGAATCTGCTTCACGTATTTCAGGGGAATGGGGTCGATGGCGCTGCCATACCAGCGGAAGGTCATTTTCATGGGGCATTCCTCCTACGTTATCTCTTGGTTAAAAACGTCTTTGCATGTTTATTATGACAAAGATACGGACAGATGTCAAATCCCTTTCACGGCGGAAACAGCGCCATACACGACAGGATTAGAGCGCTTGAAGCGCTTCACGCACCGCGCCTTTGCCGGAGATGAGTCTGCTCAGGTTTTCGCAGACTTCGTCCGCCAGGCCGGTTTCGATCAAGTCCACGCCGAAGATGGCGGCGTTGGAAAGCAGGCCGGACAGCTTTTCTTTCAGCGCGGCGGGGGAGAGGCGGTCGCCCAGGTGAATGTCCGCGAGCATGGGGCGCAGGGTGTCCAGCAGCGGGTCGCTGCTGAGTTCAAAGGGATTGCCCTCGTCGTCCACTGCCATGAGGTAGCGAATCCAGCCCGCCAGCACCAACAGAATGGCTTTCAGGGAATGGGCGTCCAGATCGGGGCTGGCCAGATAGGCTTTGATGGTTTCGCCGAAGCGGATGGGGATTTTCTGGCTGGTGTCGGTGGCGATGCGCTGGGGCGCGTCGGGCATGAAGGGGTTGGGCAGGCGAACGTTCACCACCGTGTCGATGAACTCCCTGGGGTTGATGACGCCCGGGTCGGTGACCACCGGCAGCCCCTCCACGTAGCCCACGCGCTTGATTAGCTTCACCAGGTCTTCATCCTTCATTTCCTGCCAGATGCGGGTGTAGCCCAGCAGGCAGCCGTACACGGCCAGGGACGTGTGCAGGGGGTTCAGGCAGGTGCACACCTTCATGCGCTCCACCTTGTTCACCGTTTCCCGGTCTGTGAAGATGAAGCCTGCCTTTTCCAGCGCGGGACGGCCGTTGGGGAAGTCGTCCTCGATCACCAGGTATTCGCTTTCCTCCGCGTTGACGAAAGGCGCGATGTAGGTGTTCTTCGAGGTGATCACCGGGTCCAGCCCCTGCAGGCCGTCGGCGCGCAGCATCGCTTCCACGGAGGCGTCGGGCCGGGGGGTGATCTTGTCGATCATGCTCCAGGGGAAGGACACCTTTTTCGGGTCGCTGATGTAGGCGATGAAGCCTTCGTCCTGCCAGGCTTTGGCGAACGCGCTAATGGCGGCGCACAGCTTTTCGCCGTTGTGGGAGCAGTTGTCCGTGCTCACCATGGCGATGGGATACGCCCCGGCCTGGTACCGGGCGTAGAGCAGGGACGCCACCTTCCCGATGTAGCTCATGGGCTTGTCCGGGCCGTTTTCAAAGTCCGCCGCCACGGCGGGCAGGGTTTCGCCCTTGCCGTTCACCAGGCTGTAGCCCTTTTCGGTGATGGTAAAGGTAGCGAATTGCAGGGAGGGATTGCGGAAGATTTCCTTCAGCCGCGCATATTCATTTTCGTTTTCGCTGTCCAGCATCAGGGATTCCGCGATGCTGCCGATGACCGTCTTTTCCACCTGGCCGTCGGCTTTCAGCGTGACCAAGAGGGAATAGTTGTCGCAGGGGCGGTAGCCCTTTTCCACGATCTCGTAGTCAAACCCTTCGATGGCTATGATGCCGGTGTCCATATGGCCTTCGTTCAGCATCTTCTGGGCTCCGGCGCACTGGAACGCCCGGAAGATGTTGCCCGCGCCAAAGTGCGCCCAAACCGGGCGCTTCGCGGTATTTTCGATCATCTTCGCCCGGTCGAAGGCGGGCAGGGTATAGCCCTTTTCTTCCCATTCGTCGCGGGCAGTCAATCCTTGCTCACTCAGTTTCAGCATGTTTTTTCCCCCTCATCAGTTCCACGGAGAATACAGATACGTCACGCGGACGACGCGGCAGTTGTCGTCAAAAGTGATCTGCATGTTGTCGGGGGAGAAAACCTTGGGGCCGTTATAATCGGCGATCAGCTCCTCATTTGCGCGAACGACAGGCCCGGCTTCCTCGTCGGAAGCGTCCACATATTCAAAATCGTCCGCAATATAGCATTCCAGCTGAATCACGTTCAGCCAGAGGGTTTCCTCGGTTTCGCTCACCATATAATAGCCGCCGCTATCATCGGGATTCAGGTACTGGACATTGCCCCATTCATCTGTCAGCTTATAGCTGTTTTCATCGGCTTCGATCGATTTGATGTTCACTTCCTTGCCTGAGCTTAAAAGCGTGTCGCCGGGCTGGAGCGCTTTCACGTCCTCGGCGGAGAAATGGGCCTTTTCAAACAGGGAGATGTAGAGCGTGGCCAGGCCGTTGCTGTTCGTGGTGTAGCCGCTCACCGTGGCGGTCAGGGTCTTTCCGGCCAGCAGGGGACGCAGCAGCTCGGCGGGCTGGGCGTATACGGTCTGGGCCATCGCGGCGCAGGAAACGGAGAGGAGCAGAACAGCGCAGAGCAGAGCAATGATCTTTTTCATGGTATGTACCACCTTTCTTATTTTTTCTGTTCTTCTTTTATGCTCTTAGCAGGCGTGTTCTCAAGGACGTTTTTTAAAGCCTAACAAAAGAGAACGCTGGGGGCCGCGCAGGCCCCTGCCTTGTCGTTACTCTTTGTAACACGCTTGTTAAGAGTTTAGAAGAGAAACAGTGATAGATGCTGGAAAGCATCTTATCATCCATGGAAACGTTTGAACACGGGGATATATTCCAGGGGAGCTTTGGCTGTCACGGTTTTGCCGCCTGCCAGGGTTTCGCCGGTATGGATTTCCTGCCAGGTTCCGGCGGGGAGGTAGACGTACCGATCAAAGGTATCGGGGGTGAATACGGGGGCCACCAGGTAATCCGGGCCGAACATGTACTGATCGGGCAGTCTCCAGCAGGTCTCGTCCTCAGGGAACTCATAGAACATGGGCCGGATGAGGGGTGAGCCGTTGTCGTGGGCTTCCCGGAAAATGGCTTTCAGGTAGGGCTTCAGGGAAATGCGCAGGTCGTAGCCCTGCTTCATGATGCGGAAGATTTCATCCCCAAGGGCCCACATTTCGGTGGGCTGGCCGGTGTGCAGATAGCCGCCGCCCCGCTCCCGGTCGTCCAGGGCGGGAATGGTGAAGGGCTCCCGGTCGCCGTGCAGGCGCATGACGGGAGTGAATACCGCCCACTCATACCAGCGCAGCAGCAATTGGCGGAAATCCGGGTCGTTCACGTTGCCCTCCATGAAGCCGCCGATGTCGGTGTTCCACCAGGGGATGCCGGCGATGCCGATGTTCTGGCCCGCGGTGATCTGATCCCGCAGGGATTCCCAGGAGGAGGGCACGTCGCCGCTCCAAAGGACGTTTCCGTACTTCTGGCTGCCCGCCCAGCCGGAGCGCAGCAGGTTCACGGGCTGGGCGCCCAGGGCGGTCATGGGGTCAAAGTAGGTGCGGCTGTACCACTGGGGGAAGATGTTGCTGCATTCCATGGCGGGGCCGATGAAATAGCGGAAGTTGTCGAAATCGTACTTGGTCAGGTCGGGCTCGGAATTGTCCAGCCAGAAGAAGTCGATGCCATAGTTGTAATAATGCGCCTTGCACTTTTCCCAAACGTAGGCCCGGGTCTCGGGATTGGTGGGGTCGATGGTCACGCAGTCGCCCTGGTAATCGTAGGTCTGGGCCGCACCGCGCTCGGTACGCATGAGCAGGCCGCGCTCCATCATTTCATTGAAGTTTTCGCTGCGCCGGTCCACGCTGGGCCACACGGACACGATCACCTTGATGCCCATGGCGTGCAGCTCATCCACCATGGCCTTGGGGTCGGGCCAGTATTTTTCGTCGAACTTCCAATCGCCCTGTACTGTCCAGTGGAAAAAGTCGATGATGATCACATCGATGGGGATATTCAGTTCCTTATATTTCCGGGCCACGGTCAGCACTTCGTCCTGGGTGCGGTAGCGCAGCTTGCACTGCCACAGGCCCATGCAGTCCTCCCGCATCATGGGCGCGCGGCCCGTGACGGCGGTATAATTGTAGAGCAGCTCCTTGGGTGTGTCCGCCACGGTGATCCAGTAGTCCATGTCCTTGGTGGCGTCGGCGCGCCATTCGGTCACGTTCTTGCCGAAGGTCACCTGGCCCACGGCGGGGTTGTTCCACAAAAAGCCGTAGTTCAGATTGGACACGGCGAAGGGCACGGTGGTCTGGGAATTGCGCTGGATCAATTCGAGCGTGCAGCCCTTCATGTCCATGTAGGGCTGCTGATACTGACCCATGCCGAAGAGCTTTTCCCCGTCGTTGGGCTCAAAGCGCACGGTGAGCTGATAATCGCCCGCGGTGTAGGGCAGCCAGTCCCGGGAGGGGCGTTTCAGGCAGTGGCTTTCCCGGGTCACGGAGCCGTCGTAAAAGCGGTAATGCTCCTTGAGGATTTTCTTGCCGTCCCGGAAAAAGGTGATCACGCCGCTGCGGTTGACGGTGGCCTTGATCCGCCCGTTCTCGATGCTGGCCATGGGGGATTCCCAGTAGGAGCCGTCGCCGTTTCGGAGCGTTTCGGTATACACTTCTGTTTTCGCTGTGGTCGCTTCCGGCGCTTCCGTCAGCGCCCAGGCGTTGCCGGTGAGCTGGGGAAACATGGTCGCCCGCACCCGCAGGCTGTCCTTGCCCCACGCTTCAATGCGCAGGGTTTCGCCGTTTCGTTTGGCGATCAGGGCGTTTTGTTCTTGCTGGAAAATCATAGGGGCCTCCTTTGCTTAATTGGGCGCTCTAACGCTATAACACAAGTTGGAAAACGCAGCCAAAAGCCTTCCCCTCGCAGGGGGGCCGCAGCGCCAGGAAAACAGTCCAGTGGACTGTTTTCAGCGAAGGCCGGGCGGCAGCCCCGGATGGTGTCAGGC